>NZ_LFJT01000005.1:0-181903 GCF_001682645.1 Delftia sp. JD2 | reverse complement strand
GCTGCCCTTGGCGGGCGCGCAGGCCACGGAGCCGGGCCTGCGCCTGCGCCTGCCGCTGGATGCCTCGCTGCAGTCGCTGGCCTCGGGGCCGGTGGCCGTGGTGGTGCAGCCGCGTGGCGCCGATGCGCTGCGCACCAGCGCCCTGCTGCTGCTGGAGCTGCAGCCGCTGCGCCAGCCGGGCGGCGCCATGGCGTCGCCGGCCGGCCTGGCCTCGGTGGCTTCGCTGTCGCCTGCGCTTGCGCAGGAGGTGCAGCAGATGCTGCAGCAGCGCAACGATCCCTGGCTGCACATGGCGGCGGCCCAGGCCTCGGGCGCCTTGCCGCGCGAGCGCCGCGCCTTCGAGCACCAGTCGCATTTCTGCACCACCGAAGGCTGCCAGTACGAGGGCCGCGCACCCTGCGCCCAGCCTTTTTGCAGCGAGATGAACCGTCTCTGGGACGTGTCGCGCACCGAGCGCAGCCGCTGACGACCTGGCCCCGGCCCGGGGCCGCCACGCAGCAAAACTGACCGGGCCTGACGGAGGCGTGGTCATCGCCGGCCCCAGCTTTCATAATGCCGGCTGTCGTTCGCCATCTGCGCGGATGACGTCTTTGGCCGGGATGTGCAATGAATGTGCGGCGATCATGCTGCGATCTGCATCCTGGCTGCCTCCAAGTCGCTGCAAGCCACCAGCCCGCCGCGCACCTTCCAGCCACCTCTGTCGTGGCAACCCCCGTCGCCGTTTGCGCATGCCCCCGGGCCGCGCCGGTGTTGTGCCATCTTTCATTTCCAGGAACCCGTTCAGGATGCGTTGTACCTCCCGCTTGACCCTTGCTTCTCTCGCCGTTGCGGCTGCCCTGCCGGTGGCTGCCCAGTCATCTGCCACAGGCTCCAACGTCACCATCAGCGGTTATCTCGACGCTGGCGTGTTCCGGGATTTCGACAAGACCAGCAAGCTGGGCACGATTCAGCGCAGCAACCTGGCGATTGCCGGTTTCGAGGACCTGGGCGGTGGCCTGAAGGCCACCTTCCGGCTGAGCACGCGCTTCGACCTGGACACGGGCCTGACCGAGGACTATCCGAAGAAGCCCTTCTGGCATGACGAGTCCACCGTGGGCCTGCAGGGCAGCTGGGGCCATCTGCGCCTGGGCCGCGCGCTCAGCGCCATGTGGAGCCAGGAGTGGCAGTTCGATCCCTGGGGCAACTTCAACCGCATTGCCTCGCCGGCCTGGCACATGGCCCACTACCTGACGCCGACCGACCGCGCCAGCAACAACGGCTCACCCGAGTACGGCCGCATGTCCAACGGCGTGTTCTACGACTCGCCCAAGTTCGGCGGCTTTTCGCTGCACCTGAGCGCCTCGCCCGAGCGCACCGAGGCGCCGGGCCGCCAGGGCCGTGCGCGCTCGGTGTCGGTCAACTACGACCAGGGCGCGGTGGCGGCCATGCTGGCGCACGAGCGCAACGGCAGCGGCGACACCGACCTGTACATGGGCGGCAAGTACCGCATCGGCACGGCAGCGGTGATGCTGGCCTATGACCGCAGCAAGTCGGGCACGCCCGGCACGGGGCCCGACAAGTCGCGCATGGTCTCGCTGGGCGCCACCTACGGCATCGGTGCGACCACGCTCAAGGCCAGCTATGCACGCCAGCGGCTGGACCGCGATACCAACAACATGCTGTCGCTGGGCGCCGAGTACGCGCTGTCCAAGCGCACCATGCTCTACACCAGCCTGGGACACCAGCGCTACGAGAACCAGAGCTCGCGCACCGCTTTCGGCGTGGGCATGGCCCATTCCTTCTGATCAATGCGCTTCCCAGCGGCCTGACTGGGCAGCGCTGGTGATCCTGGCCAAGCCTGGAGCCGGCATGGGCTGAGGGGTTGCGGGCAGGGCGGTGAGTTCCAGGCCTTGCTCCAGCTTGAAGACGCTCACGGCCTGCTGCAGGCCATAGGCCTGTTCCTGCAGGGACTGGGCGGCGGCGGCGGCTTCCTCGACCAGGGCGGCGTTTTGCTGGGTGACCTGGTCCATCTGCGAGATGGCCTGGTTGATCTGCTCCAGGCCCGCCGTCTGCTCGACGCTGGCGGCCGTGATCTCTCCCATGATGTCGGTCACGTTGCGCACGCTGCTGACGATGTTCTGCATGGTCTGCCCGGCCTGGGCGACCAGGGCAGAGCCGGTGCTGACCTTGCCGTTGGAGTCCTCGATGAGCAGCTTGATCTCCTTGGCCGCATCGGCGCAGCGCCGCGCCAGGGCGCGCACTTCGGCAGCCACCACGGCAAAGCCCCGGCCCTGCTCGCCGGCACGCGCGGCTTCCACGGCCGCGTTGAGCGCGAGGATGTTGGTCTGAAAGGCGATGGCGTCGATCACGCCGATGATGTCGGCGATCTTGCGCGAGGAGGCATGGATGGCGCCCATGGTGTCCACCACCTGGGAGACCACCTCGCCGCCTTGCTGGGCGACGGCCGAGGCCGAGGCTGCCAGCTGGTTGGCCTGGCGCGCGTTGTCGGTGTTCTGACGCACCGTGACGGTGAGCTGCTCCATGGAGGCAGCGGTTTCTTCCAGCGAGCTGGCCTGGTGCTCGGTGCGCACCGAAAGATCGTTGTTGCCCGAGGCGATCTGGCTGGAGGCCGTGGCGATCGAGTCCGTGCCACTGCGCACCTGCCGGACGATGTGGATGAGGCTCTGGTCCATGCGGTGCAGTGCGTGCAGCAGCTGGCCTGTTTCGTCGGTGGTGGTGGCCTGGATGCGGCGCGTCAGGTCGCCTTCGGCCACGGCCTGGGCCACGCCCAGGGCCTCGTTCAGCGGACGCGCCACGATGCGCGCCAGCGTGAGCGCCAGGGCCAGCCCCAGCAAAATGCTGGCTCCCAGCAGGCCGACCACCCAGATGCGTGCGCTGCGGTAGAGGGCATTGGCGTGGTCGTTGGCCTGCTGTCCGCCTTCGTGGTCGATCTGCACCATGCGGTCGATCTGGTCATACAGGCGTCGGCTCAGCTCCAGCGATTCGCCCTGGGCCAGCACCAGGGCTTCGTCCTTGCGGCCATTGCGCGCCAGGGCCATGACCATGGCGTGCTCCTTGGCGTACTCGTTGCGCAGCCGGCCCAGTTCGTCGTAGGCGGCCTTCTCCGGCGCGGAGCTGATGAAGCTGGCGTAGTTGTCGTAGCTGGTCTGGGTCTTCTTCCACAGCTCGCCCATGATCCTGTCGAAGGCACCGATGTCCTGCTCGCTGGTGGATATCAGGTACTGCAGCTCGTTGACGCGGTAGCGGGCCGTGGTGGCGCGGATGTCGAGCAACATGCGTGATGAAGGCATCCAGCGCGTGGCGATATCGATGGACGCCTGGTTGATCCGGCTGAGCTGCAGCACGGCATAGAGGCCCACGAAGGTGGTCAGCGCCAGGACGGCCACGAAGGCCAGCAGCAGCTTGGAGGAGATCTTGAGATTGCGAAAGGCTTGCATGGCGAAGTCCTGTAGGCGTGTCCCTTGAACGGCAAGGGGAAAAAAGGCGTGCAGCAGGGCGCACCTTGCCTGCCGTGCAGAGCAAGGTGGAACGGGTATCAGCGAAAGAGAAAACGAGGGCCGCAGTGCCCGCTCAGGGTGGGAACCAGCCCGAGGTCCGGCAGATGCGGCCCTTGATGCGGGGCCTCATGGCGCAGGCCCTGTCCGTGCGCCTGCGCTGCGGCAGGCGCTTCGCGGGCATGCCGCAGCAGTGGGGAAGATGCAGAGGATTGCGAACCATCCGCCTGCACCGTTTGGCACGCGGATACCCGCTGCAGCCAGGCGTTCGGCGGCGGCTGCCGCGCGCTGGGGGCGGGCATTGCGGGTAGTTGTCCTAGGGACTTCGGACAGGGAGAAAGTGGCTATCTGCATCTGTGGTGGGAATTATTTCCGCACCGTCTGAGGATGAGGATGCCCGCCATCTGATTTTGGATAGGACGTGTCCTAAAAGCCGTTTGCAGGCCCGCAGCCCAGCCATCCGCGTCCGCGGGTGGCCGGCTTCAAGGCATCGGAAACTTCAGCGCATCAAGGCGACCGGCGTCTGTCGCCAGTCGCTCAGACCACGCCCTTGCCGCGCAGGGCCTGCAGCTGCTGTGCATCCAGGCCCAGGCGCTCGCGCAGCACCTCGTCCGTGTGCTGGCCCAGGGCCGGCGGCGCATGGCGCAGCGTGGTGGGCGTGTCCGACAGGCGCAGCGGGCTGGCCGTGGTCACCACGCGGTTGATGGTCTCGCCCGCAGGCGGCGTGGCGCCCGGATAGCGCTCCTGCTCCACGCGCAGGCCGCGCGCGCGCACCTGCGCATCGTCGAAGGCCTGGCCGATGTGGTTGATGGGGCCGCAGGGCACGGCCTTGTCCTCCAGCAGCGCGATCCACTCGGCCGTGGGCCGGCCGCGCGTGAGTTCGGCCATCAGCGGGATCAGCGCGTCGCGGTGGATGACGCGGCCGGCATTGGTGGCAAAGCGCTCGTCGCGCGCCCAGTCCACGCCGGCGGCCCCGCAAAAGCGCGCGAACTGGCCGTCGTTGCCGATGGCCAGCAGCATGCGGCCGTCGGCCGTGGGGAAGTCCTGGTAGGGCACGACGCTGGGGTGGGTGTTGCCCTGGCGGCCCGGCACATGGCCGGTGTTCAGGAAGCCGGCGCCCTGGTTGGCCAGCACGGCCATGGCCACGTCCAGCAAGGCCATGTCGATGTGCTGGCCCCGCCCCGTGTGGTGGCGCGCCTCCACGGCGCCCAGGATGGCCGTGGTCGCATACATGCCGGTGAACAGGTCGATCACGGCCACGCCCACGCGCAGCGGGCCGCCGCCGGGCTCGCTGTCGGCGCGGCCCGTGATGCTCATGAGGCCGCTCATGGCCTGCACCAGCAGGTCGTAGCCGGCGCGCGGCGCATACGGCCCGGTCTGGCCGAAGCCCGTGACCGAGCAGTAGATCAGGCGCGGGTTCAGCGCGCTCAGCGAGGCGTAGTCCAGGCCGTAGCGCTTGAGGCCCCCGGTCTTGAAGTTCTCCACCACCACATCGCTTTGCATGGCCAGCTCGCGGATCAGCTGCTGGCCCTCGGCCGTGGCCATGTCCACGGTGACCGATCGCTTGTTGCGGTTGCAGGCCGCGAAGTACACGGCGTTGTCCGAGGGATTGCCTTGCGCATCGGGGAAGAAGGGCGGGCCCCAGTGGCGCGTGTCGTCGCCCTCGCCGGGCTTTTCGATCTTGATCACGTCGGCCCCCATGTCGGCCAGGTTCTGGGTGCACCAGGGGCCGGCCAGCACGCGCGAGAGGTCGAGTACGCGCAGATGGCCTAGCGCTCCTGCGGTCTGGGTGGCCGTGTTGTTGATGGGGCTGGGGGAGGGGGTTTCTGTGTGGTTCATGGGCTGAGGCGGCTATCCCGGGCAGATGGGCCCATGCTACGGCGCGCGGGCCTGCTGCGGCTTCGCATTTGTGAAAGCGCGCGTTCGCGCACGGGCCGGCACTGCGGTTTGTACTGACGCGCGCGGCTCAGTGCCGGAGCCTGCGGCTTTCTACAATGCCGGATGGCCATGCATTTCGATCTTGTGGATCTGCGCCTTATGGTGCACATCGCCGACGCCAACAGCATGACGCGTGGCGCGGAACTTTCCTTCATCTCCCTGCCGGCGGCCAGCACCCGCATCAAGAACCTGGAAGAGAGCATCGGCACCAAGCTGCTGTACCGCACCAGCCAGGGCGTGACGCTGACGCCGCCGGGCCAGGCCTTCGTCACCCATGCGCGCATGGTGCTGGGCCAGATCGAGCATCTGCGCGGCGACATGCAGGAGTACGTGCGCGGCATCAAGGGCCATGTGCGGGTGTTTGCCAACACCACCTCGCTGGGCGAGTTCCTGCCGCCCGTGCTGCGCCATTACCTGCGCCGCAATCCCGACGTGAACATCGACCTGCGCGAGCGCCTGTCGCACGACATCGTGCGTGCCGTGACCGAGGGGCAGACCGACATCGGCATCGTCGCCGGCCTGGTGCGCACCGAGAACCTGGAGACCCTGCCCTACCGCCGCGACCGCCTGGTGCTGGTCGTGCCGCGCGGCCATGCGCTCGATGGCGAGATGCAGATGGCCTTTGCCGACACGCTGGACCTGGACCATGTGGGCCTGCACGAATCCAGCGCCATCCATGCCTTCCTGCGCCAGGCCAGCGACCAGCTGCACCGGCCCATCAAGCAGCGCATCCAGGTGGGCAACTTCGAGACGGCCTGCCGCATGATCGAGTCCGGCGTGGGCGTGGGCGTGCTGCCCGAATCGGCCGCCAGCCGCCATGCGCATTCCATGGACATCGCCATCGTGCCGCTGTCCGATGCCTGGTCGGTGCGCGAGATGCAGATCTGCGTGCGCAGCCTGGAGGCCCTGCCGTCCTTCGCCCAGGAGCTGGTGGAGCTGCTGGTGGCCGACGCACAGGGCCGGCTCACGCTGGAGTAGCCGCCGGCCAACAGCAGCCCGCCGACCGCTGCCCGTTCAGTCGGCCTGGGCCGTGTCCCGGTCCAGCGTGGTCGGTGCCAGCCAGTATTTGAAAGTGCCGGTGGCCGTGGCCACGAGCTTTCCGTCTTCATCGAGCAACTGCGCCGCGCAGCTGCACAGGCTGCGGCTGGCATGCACCACCCAGCCTTCGGCCAGCAGCGCGCCCTTGCCCGGGCGGTGGAAGCGGCTGCTCATCTCCACCGTCACGGCGGTCTGCGATGGCGCACCGGGCAGCTCGCCCGCGGCGCGCGACATCACGGAGTCCAGCAGCGTCATGAGCACGCCGCCGTGCGCGGCGGGCAGCTGGTTGAGCAGTTCCTCTCGCATGTGGGGCAGGCGCACATGGACCTTGCCGGGCGGCGCGGGCACCTGCGAGGCGCCGATCAGCCGCATGAAGGCATTGCGGTCGGGGGGCGGTGCGTTCATGTGGCTCATGCGGCGCGCGCCTCGCGCACCATGTTGCGCGCGATGATGACCTGCTGGATCTGGGTCGTGCCTTCGTACAGGCGGAACAGCCGCACGTCGCGGTAGAAGCGCTCGATGCCGAACTCGGCCAGGTAGCCCGAGCCGCCCAGGATCTGCACGGCGCGGTCGGCCACGCGGCCCACCATCTCGGTGGCGAACATCTTGCAGCACGAGGCCTCGGTGGAGACGTTGCGGCCCTCGTCACGGCGGCGCGCGGCGTCGATCACCATGCACTCGGCTGCATACAGCTCGGCCTGACTGTCGGCCAGCATGGCCTGCACCAGCTGGAACTCGCAGATGGGCTGGCCGAACTGCTTGCGCTCCAGCGCATAGTTCAGCGCGTCGCGCAGGATGCGCTGCGCCACGCCCACGCTCACGGCCGCGATGTGGATGCGGCCCTTGTCCAGCACCTTCATGGCGGTCTTGAAGCCCTGGCCTTCCTTCAGGCCGATGAGGTTGGCCGCCGGCACGCGCACGTTGTCGAAGAACACGTCGCAGGTGTGCGCGCCCTTCTGGCCCATCTTCACGTCGTTCTTGCCGAAGCTGATGCCCGGCGACTTCGCATCCACGATGAAGGCCGAGACGCCGCCCGCGCCCTTGTTGGCCGGGTCGGTGCGCGCCATCAGCGTGAACATGCCCGCATGCGGCGCATTGGTGATGAAGCGCTTGTTGCCGTTGACCACATAGTGGTCCCCATCCCTGATGGCGGTGGTGCGCAGCGAGGCCGCGTCCGATCCCGCCTCGGGCTCGGTCAGCGCGAACGAGGCCATGATCTCGCCCGTGGCCAGCTTGGGCAGCCAGGCCGCCTGCTGCTCGGGCGTGCCGTCGATGAGGATGCCCTGCGAGCCTATGCCCACGGTCGTGCCGATCACCGAGCGGAAGGCCGGCGCGGTCTGGCACAGCTCGAAGAGCACGCGCACCTCTTCCTCCATGGTCAGCTCCAGCCCGCCGAACTGCTCGGGGATGGTCATGCCGAACAGGCCCAGGTTGCGCATCTCCTGCACGATGGACTCGGGAATCTCGTCGGTCTCGGCCACTTCGTTCTCGGCGGGCACCAGGCGCTCGCGCACAAAGCGGCGCACGCTGTCCAGCAGGGCTTCGAGGGTTTCTTGGTCGCGGATCATTGCGGTGTTCTTTCTTCTCTCTACGGAATCAAAGCGCCTCGGCCGTACCCAGCACAGCCGTGGACTGGCTGGAAAGGGTGCCGCCATTGCCATGGACCACGGCCGTGCGGTGGCGTCCCAGCTGGCGCTGGCCGGCCTCGCCGCGCAGCTGGCGCACGGCCTCGATCAGCGCAAAGATGCCGTACATGCCCGGGTGCACGCAGGACAGGCCGCCGCCGTTGGTGTTGACGGCCAGCCGCCCGCCGGGCGCGATACCGCCCTTGGACACGAAGGCGCCGCCCTCGCCCTTGGCGCAAAAGCCCAGGTCCTCCAGGAACAGCAGGGTGTTGATGGTGAAGGCGTCGTAGACCTGGGCCATGTCCATGTCGGCAGCGGTGAGCCCCGCCATGGCAAAGGCCTGGGCGCCCGACTGCGCGGCGGCCGTGGTGGTCAGGTCGGGCATGCAGGAGATCTGGCGGTTCCAGATGGCCGTGGCATTGCCCAGCACGTAGACGGGGGGGCGCGGCAGGTCGCGGGCGCGGTCGCCGCGTACCAGCACGATGGCGCCCGCGCCGTCCGTCACCAGGCAGCAGTCGCGCACGCTCAAGGGGCTGGCGATGGGGCGGGCCGAGAGCACGTCCTCGATGGTCAGCGGGTCGCGCATGAAGGCTTCGGGGTTGAGCTGGGCCCAGGCACGCGCGGCCACGGCCACCTCGGCCAGTTGCTCGCGCGTGGTGCCGAACTCGTGCATGTGGCGCGCGGCCGCCAGCGCATAGGCGGTCACGGGCAGCACGGGCTCGTAGGGGAACTCGTAGGGCTGCGGGTCCAGGAATCGCCGCGCCGCCTGGCCTTCCTTGCGGCCGAAGGTGGCCGAGCGCTGAGCGCTGCCGTAGCACACCAGCACGGCCTTGCACTGGCCGGCCTCCAGCGCGCGGATGGCGGGCAGCAGATGGGCGATGAAGCTGCTGCCGCCGATCATCGTGCCGTCCACATAGGTGGGGTTGATGCCCAGGTGCTCGATCACGGGCATGGTCCACATGCTGGCGTTGACGCTGCAGGTGGCCAGGCCGTCGATGTCCTGCATGGTCAGGCCCGCATCGGCCACGGCCGCATGGGCGGCGCGCACCAGCAGGGTCATGTCGTCCATGCCGGGTGCCTCGCCACAGCCATAGGTGGCGGCGCCGGCAATAGCCACGCGCCCGCGCAGCGGGCGGTTCACGGCGGCGGCGTCCAGGGTGGATTGGGGGATGCGGGTGTTCATGCTGCACCTCCCTGCGATCCCTGTGCCGCCTGTCCGAGCGCGGGCTGGAACAGCACCAGGCCGCGTCCTTCCTTGCTCGCCACATGGGCGCTCACGCGCTGGCCTATGCGCACGTCGGCCGGCGCAATGCCTTCGACGCGGCCCATCATGCGCACGCCTTCGTCCAGGTCGATCAGGGCCACGTTGTAGTCGCCACCGGCATCGCTCTTGCGCGCGACGGTGCTGGTGGAGTAGACCGTGCCCTGGCCGCTGGCGCGCACCCAGCGCAGCGGGCTGGCGCCGCAGTGTGGGCACAGCTCGCGCGGGGTGAAGACATGGCGCGTGCATTGCGGGCACTGCTGTATGCAGAAGCGGCCGGCATCGAGTTCGGCCTGGTAGTGGGTCTGTGCGCTCAGGTGCATGGGCGGTGTTTCCGTTCTCGGTGTTCTTGGCGCTGCACCCGGCACGCGGGCGCAGCGGCTGTCCGCCAGCATGCCCGCATCGCGGGGCCGCTTCAATTCGCCAATCTGGAAGGGTGGCTTCACCAGCGCCGGCGCCCGGCTGTCAACCCAGGGTTGCTGCCTAGGCGGGCCGGCGGGCACGGCTGCTATGGTGTTTATGCATTCCCGGCCTTTTCTTCATACCCGCCCTGCGCCGCCTGCCGGCGCACCGAGGGCGCGCCGCTGCTTTGGCACAGCGTGGCGCCACAGGAAGGCCGGCAATGGCGCGCCGCACCCCGGCCCGTTCTCCGCTGTCGATCCCCACCCACCCAGGAGGTTTTTGCACATGACGGATACGCTGATCAAGGTTGACCTGAACCGCCCGCCCACCGACAACGAAAGAGTCCACAACCGCTGGCACCCGGACATTCCCATGGCCTGCTGGGTCCAGCCCGGCGACGACTTCATCCTGGAGACCTACGACTGGACCGGCGGCTTCATCAAGAACAACGACAGTGCCGACGATGTGCGCGACATCGACCTGACCACGGTGCACTACCTGTCCGGACCCGTGGGCGTGAAGGGCGCGCAGCCCGGCGACCTGCTGGTGGTGGACCTGCTGGACATCGGCGCCAAGCCCGACAGCCTCTGGGGCTTCAACGGCTTTTTCTCCAAAAACAATGGCGGCGGCTTCCTGACCGACCATTTCCCCTCGGCCCAGAAATCGATCTGGGACTTCAAGGGCATGTTCACCAGCTCGCGCCATATCCCGGGCGTGAACTTCCCCGGCCTCATCCATCCCGGCCTCATCGGCTGCCTGCCTGACCGGCCCATGCTGGAGATGTGGAACGAGCGCGAGCGCGCCCTGATCGCCACCGACCCCGAGCGCGTGCCCGGCCTGGCCAACCCGCCGTCGGCCGGCACGGCCCACATGGGCCAGATGCGCGGCGAGGCGCGCGACAAGGCCGCCGCCGAAGGCGCACGCACCGTGCCGCCGCGCGAGCATGGCGGCAACTGCGACATCAAGGATCTGTCGCGCGGCGCCAAGGTGTTCTTTCCGGTCTATGTGGACGGCGCCGGCCTGAGCGTGGGCGACCTGCACTTCAGCCAGGGCGATGGCGAGATCACCTTCTGCGGCGCCATCGAGATGGCCGGCTGGGTGCACATGAAGGTCTCGCTGATCAAGGGCGGCATGGCCAAGTACGGCATCAAGAACCCCATCTTCAAGCCCAGCCCCATCACGCCGCGCTATGACGACTACCTGATCTTCGAGGGCATCTCGGTGGACGAGAGCGGCAGGCAGCACTACCTGGATGTCAACGTGGCCTACCGCCAGGCCTGCCTGAACGCCATCGAATACCTGAAGAAATTCGGCTACAGCGGCGCCCAGGCGTATTCCATCCTGGGCACGGCGCCCGTGCAGGGCCACATCAGCGGCGTGGTGGACGTGCCCAACTCCTGCGCCACGCTGTGGCTGCCCACGGGCATCTTCGACTTCGACATCAACCCCAACGCGGCGGGGCCGGTCGTCCAGTTCGACGGCAGCATCGACATGCCCCTGTCTCCCGACCTGCGCTGACGCCAAGGAGCCCGCCCATGCCCACCTACGACTACGACTGCGTGCAATGCGGCGGCTTCGAGGCCCTGCGGCCGCTGCGCCTGCGCGACGAGCCCGCGGCCTGCCCCGGCTGCGGCACGGCTGCTGCGCGCGTGCTGGCCGCCGCGCCCCGGCTGGCGCTGATGGCCGACGGCACGCGCCGCGCCATGGACACCAACGAGCGCGCGCGCCACGAGCCCGCCAGCTCGCGCGACCATGACCATGGCTATGCGCGCTTCAAGCACCCGGCAGGCTGCGGCTGCTGCGGATCGGGCCGGCGCAGCGCCACGGTGACGGCGCCCAACGGCGCAAAGTCCGCGCCGTCGCGGCGGCCCTGGATGATCAGCCACTAGGCGGCATCGGAGTGGACCGCTTCCCAGGGTTTCCACCGCTTGGGAGCCCTGGAAGCGCGCCTTTCACATTGGCGAAACACGGCGCAGGGCGGCTTGCCCAGAATGGGCCGCGCGGCAAGCCGCCGCCCGTTGCCCGGAGTTTCGCCATGCCCCCGTCTTCCCTCCCATCCTCTTGCCCGTCTTCCTTTTCGTCGCAGCGCCGCCGCCTGCTGTCCGCCGGCGGCGCGCTGGCTGCCAGCAGCCTGTTTCCCGCAGCCCGGGTGGCCCATGCGGCCGATGCCTGGCCCACGCGGCCCGTGCGCTTCATCGTGCCCTTTCCGCCCGGCGGTCCCGTGGACACCACGGCGCGCGCCTTCACCCAGAAGCTGGGCGAGATCTGGCAGCAGCCCAACCTGGTGGACAACCGCGCGGGCGCCGGCGGCATGGTGGGCGCGGCCCTTGCGGCCAAGGAGCCTGCCGACGGCTACACGCTGTTCGTGGGCTCCATCCACCATGCGGTGAACCCGGCGCTGCAGCCGAAGATGACCTACGACATAGAGCGCGACTTCGCGCCCGTGAGCTTTGCGGCCATGTTCCCGGTCTTCCTGGTGGCCCATCCCTCGGTGCCCGCCAGCAATGTGCGCGAGCTGATCGCGCTGGCCAAGTCCGGCAACGGCCTGAGCTTCGGCTCCTCGGGCAATGGCGGCGGCACGCACCTGGCCGGTGAGCTGTTCAACATGCATGCAGGCATCAAGCTGCAGCACATTCCCTACAAGGGCAGCGCGCCGGCCATGAACGACCTGCTGGGCGGCCAGGTGCAGCTGATGTTTGCCGATGCGCCCAGCGCGCTGCAGCACATCAAGTCCGGCCGCATCAAGGTGCTGGGCGTGGCCAGCCGCCAGCGCTCGGCCATGCTGCCCGAGGTGCCCACCATTGCCGAGTCGGGCCTGCCCGAGTACGAGGCCTATTCCTGGGCCGCGCTGTTTGCGCCGGCCCGCACGCCGCCCGCCGTGCTGGCGCGCATCAACGCCGACTTCAACACCGCGCTGCGCGATGCCGCCGTGCGCCAGCGCCTGCTGACGGCGGGCGCCGAGGCCGACCCCGGCACCCAGCAGCAGATGCGCGAGCGCCTGAGCAGCGAGCTGCGCAAATGGGCCCAGGTGGTCAAGGTGGCCGGCATCCAGGCGGACTGAGCGCGGCGGCGGGCCGGAGTCGGGGCAAACCCGGCTTCGCAGCGCTGCAACCCCGCCTTTCGCAATCGCGCATAGGCGGGCCGCTATGGCCTGCTTAGGCTTGCCTTCGGTATCCAGAAAAACAACCCCGAGACAAGGAGACGGATATGCGGAAAGGCTTGATGCGAGGCGGCTTGACCAAGGCGCGCGCTGCCGGCTGCGCGCTGGGCGCCGGCCTGCTGTGGGCGGCGGCGGCGCAGGCGCAGCAGATATCGGACGATGTGGTGCGCATCGGCGTGCTCAGCGACATGTCGGGCCTGTACGCGGACACGGCGGGGCGCGGCTCCGTCGAGGCCGCGAAGATGGCCGTGGCCGACTTCGGCGGCCAGGTGCTGGGCAGGAAGATCGAGGTGGTCTGGGCCGACCACCAGAACAAGGCCGACGTGGGCGCCACCCATGCGCGCACCTGGTTCGACCGTGACGGCGTGGACCTGATCGTGGACATCAACAACACGGCCGTCGCCATCGCCGTCAACAACCTGGCGCGCGAGCGCGGCAAGATGGTGATCAACACCGGCGGCGCCTCGGACATCCTCACCAACGAGCACTGCGCGCCCACGGCCATCCACTACACCTACGACAGCTATGCGCTGGCCAATGGCGCGGTGCGCGGCATCCTGGCCCAGGGCAAGAAGGACTGGTTCATCCTGGGCGTGGACTATGCCTTCGGCAAGGCCATGACGGCCAATGTGACCGACTTCCTGAAAGACGGCGGCGGCAAGCTGGTGGGCACCACCTTCCATCCGCTCAACGCCAGTGATTTCTCGTCCTTCCTGCTGCAGGCCCAGGCGTCCAAGGCCTCGGTGATCAACCTGGCCAATGCCACCAGCGACACGGTCAACGCCATCAAGGCCGCGCACGAGTTCGGCATCGCGCCCAGGCAGACCCTGGTGCCCAGCCTGCTGTTCATCAACGACGTGCATGCGCTGGGCCTGCGCTACGGCCAGGGCATGGTGCTGACCACGGGCTTTTACTGGGACCGCACCGAGGCCACGCGCGCCTGGTCGCGGCGCTTCTTCGAGAAGATGAAGAAGATGCCCTCCATGATCCATGCGGGCGCCTACTCGGCTGTCACCAACTACCTCAAGGCCGTGCAGGCCACCAGGGGAGACGACGGCAACGCGGTGGCGCGCCAGCTCAAGCAGATGCCCATCGAGGACTTCTTCGCCCAGAACGGCAAGGTGCGCGAGGACGGCCGCATGGTGCACGACATGTACCTGGTGCAGATCAAGAAGCCCGAGGAATCCAGATACCCCTGGGACTACTACAAGGTGCTCTCCACCATTCCCGGTGACGAGGCCTTCCGCCCGCTGTCCAAGAGCAGCTGCAAGCTGGTGAAGACATCATGAAGACACGCGCCGCCGTACTCACGAGAACGGGCGCAGCCGCGCCCTATGCCGACAGCCGCCCGCTGGAGATCTGGGAGGTGGACCTGGCGCCGCCCGGCCCCGGCGAGGTGCTGGTCAAGGTGGCCGCCGCAGGCGTGTGCCACTCCGACCTGTCCATCATCAACGGCGACCGTCCGCGCGACACGCCCATCGTGCTCGGCCATGAGGCCGCAGGCGTGATCCAGGCGCTGGGCGAGGGCGTGACCGACCTGGAGGTGGGCGACCACGTGGTCATGCTCTTCGTGCCCGGCTGCGGCAACTGCCAGCCCTGCGCCGAGGGCCGGCCGGTGCTCTGCGAGCCCGCAGGCCAGGCCGGCGTGGCGGGCACCCTGCTGTCGGGCGCCAGGCGGCTGTCGCGCAATGGCCAGCCCATCTCGCACTTCGTCGGCGTCTCGGCCTTTGCCGAGCATGCCGTGCTCTCGCGCCGCGGCGTGCACCGCATCGACAAGTCGGTGCCGCTGGAGCTGGCCGCGCTGTTCGGCTGCGCCGTGATGACGGGCGTGGGCGCGGTGGCCAATACCGCCAGGGTGAGCCCCGGCCAGAGCGTGGCCGTGGTGGGGCTGGGCGGCGTGGGCCTGTCCTCGGTGATGGGCGCGGCGGCGGCGGGCGCGGCCCGCGTGGTGGCCGTGGACCTCAATGCCGACAAGCTGGCCATGGCGCGCGAATTCGGCGCCACCGATACCGTCAATGCCGGCGACGAGGATGCCGTCAAGCAGGTGCGGGCGCTGACGGGCGGCGGCGTGGACCATGCCTTCGAGATGGTGGGATCGGCCAAGGCACTGGAGATGGCCTACCGCATCACGCGGCGCGGCGGCCAGACCGTGACGGCGGGCCTGCCCTCCAGCGCCCAGGCCATCAGCCTGCCGGTCTGGCACCTGGTGGCCGAGGAGCGCACGCTCAAGGGCTGCTACATGGGCAGCTGCGTGCCGCGCCGCGACATCGACCGCTATCTCGCCCTGCATGCGGCCGGCAAGCTGCCGGTGGACCGCCTGGTCACCGGCCACCTGACGCTGGACCAGATCAACGAGGGCTTTGACCGCCTGGCGCGTGGCGAGGCCATACGCCAGATCATCCGCATGGAGGCCTGATAGGAAGTCAGGCTGATCAGCGAGGACCGGGGCTGCTGCTGCGGCTGTGTCCAAGCCAAGCACGGCGGTCAGGTGCCGTCGGGCAGCAGCTGGTTTTCCCAGCCGGTCAGCTGCTCGATGGCACGGGCGACCTGCAGGATGCGGGCCTCGTCGAAGTAGCGTCCCACCACCTGCACGGCCAGCGGCAGGCCTTGCGGCGACAGGCCCACCGGCACGCTGATGGCCGGGTGCCCTGTCACGTTGAAGGCATGGGTCTGCACCGGCCAGTGGCGGAAATGCGGCATGGGATCGAAGCGCGGCGCCGTATCCAGGGTGATGGCGGTCAGCAGCACGTCGCAGCGGTCCAGGGCCGCGTCCACGCGGGCCGCCAGCATGCGGCGCACGCGCAGGGCGTTCAGGTAGTCCTCCGAGGACACGGTGGCGCCCAGCAGCAGCCGCGCCGCCGTGAGCTCGCCATAGTCCAGCGGGCGCGAGCGCAGGTCCTGCGCATGGATGGTGAACATCTCGGCACTGAGGATGACGCGGCCGGCCGCCAGGAACTGCTGGCTGTGGGGCAGGCTCACGTGGATGGGACGGGCGCCGGCCTCGGCCAGCAGCGCGGCCGTGCGGTCGAAGGCCGAAAGGAACGTGGGCGACGCCTGGGGCGAGGACTGGAAGTGGTCCTGCGGCACGCCGATGGTCAGGCCCTTCACGCCCTGCTCAAGCCCCGTGCAGTAGTCGTCCACGGGTTCGGTGGAGCTGGCCGGGTCCAGCGGGTCGTGCCCGGCCAGCACCTGCAGCGCAATGGCTGCGTCCTCCACGCTGCGCGACAGCGGGCCGCAGTGGTCCAGCGTCCAGGCCAGGGGGAACACGCCGTGCTTGGAGACGCGGCCGTAGGTGGGTTTCAGCCCCACGGCGCCGCACCAGGCGGCCGGTATGAGGATGGAGCCGCCCGTGCAGGTGCCCAGGGCCAGCCGCGTGAAGCCTGCCGCAATGGCGGCGCCCGAGCCCGACGACGATCCGCCCGGGATATGGGCCAGGTCCCAGGGGTTGCGGGCCGCGGGAAACGGCAGGTCGGGGCTGGGCGCGCCGATGGCGAACTCGTGCGTGGCCAGCTTGCCCAGGATGATGGCACCGGCATCGCGCAGGCGCCGCGCCGGCGTGCAGTCTTCCTCGGGCACATAGTCCAGGCTCAGCCAGGACTGGCAGGTGGTCGGCAGGCCGGCCACGTCGTAGACGTCCTTGATGGCCACGGGAATGCCGTGGAGCAGCGGCAGGTCGGCGCTTTCGGCGCGCGCCATGTCTGCGTTGCGCGCAGCCTCCATGGCACCGCTGGCATCGAGATTGGTGAAGGCATGGATGTCGATGTCCATGGCGCGGATGCGTCCCAGCGCCGCCCGGGTCAGCATCTCCGAGGTGGTCTTGCCGGCGCGCAGCGCGCTGGCCATCTGCCGTATGGAAAGTTCAGGACTGCCGCGCATGGTTGCTCTGACGGGAAATGGTGGTGTGGATGTGCGAGGGACCCGCCTCATGCGCCAGTTCGTTGACGAGGCCGCGGTGCTCCATCAGCAACTGGTGCTCCGCCAGGATGGGTCCCAGCCGCTCGAAGGGGATGTCGATGCCGTGCTTTTTCAGCGCATTGAGCAATTCGTGCAGCGCATTGACATCGGGCCCTGCCAGTTTCTGCGGCGAAGGGGGTATTTCAGATTTTCGCGATGCCGGCATCACTGACCACCTTTCTCCATTTTCTGGCGTCGTCGGATACGAATGCCTTGGTGCTGCCCACGGATTTCCAAAGGGGAATGCTGCCAAGCTCCATGAATTTGCGCTGCACCTTTTCATCGGCCAGGATATTTTTCATCTGTGCATTGATGGCGTTCACTATCGCGGCCGGCGTGCCCTTGGGTGCCATGAGCACATTCCATGCGGTCTCGTTGAAATTGCCGAGCCGGTCCGGGCTTTGCTCGCTGAGCGTCTGCCAGTCGGGCATGAGGGGCGAGCGCTCGCGCGTGGCCACGCCCACGCGATTGACCTTGCCCTGGTTCACATACTGCTTGGCCGTGATCAGCAGGTCGAAGGCGATATCGACCTGGCCGCTGACCAGGTCGGCCATCATGGGCGCGGCGCCCTGGTAGGGGATGTGCAGCATGCGTATGTCGGCGGCCAGACTCAGGGCCTCGGCCGCCATGTGGCCCGCGCTGCCATAGCCCGGCGTGGCATAGGTCAGCTTGCCGGGGCTGCGCCGTGCCAGCTCGATCAGGTCCTGCACCGACGACAGCTGCAGGCCCGGGCGTGTGATGAGCACCAGAGGACTGTCGTTGATGGTGGAGATGGCTTCCAGGTCGCTGGCCACGTCATACCCGGCCTGCGTATACAGCGCGCCCGAGATGGTCTGGGCCGTGGTGCAGATCAGCAGCGTATATCCATCGGGACTGGCCTTGGAGACCTGGCGCGCGCCGATGTTGCCCGAGGCGCCAGGGCGGTTTTCCACCACCACGTTGACGCGCAGGCGTTGTGCAAGCTCCTTGGCGATGATGCGCCCCACGACATCAGTGCCACCGCCTGCCGGGAAAGGTACAACCAGCGTGATCTGCCGGTCTGGCCAGGCCGCATGAACCAGGCTGGCAGCGACCAGGAAAATACCTCCGAGAAACAGGCTGAGGATTCTTTTCATGGGCTTGATTCATGTGGTTGCGGGGGAGAGGATGCATGCCCTGTGCAGATCCGGGCCGACACGCCGGGATGCATCTCACGATGGATCCGGTAACTGCAGGCAAGGCCAAGGCAGGCAAACAAATATCGAATTTGTTAAAACTATTGAAACATTGAGTGCCATAGTTTTACATCATGATGAATGGGGTGCAAGGCCTGCGGATGCGCAATGTAGGGGTGTTGCGTCCATGCTGCAGAGGCCGGCTCCGGAAGGCGGTGGCGCGTGCGCACATCCGGGCTTGGGGCAGGGAAGAGGCAGGGCAAGATAAAGGTTGCACCGGCAGCGGTGGCCGGCGCAACTGCTGGGCGGCTCGGGCTCAGGAAACGCGTAGCGCCTGTTCCTGCAGCAGGCGCTTGAGCACCTTGCCGTTGGGGCTGGTGGGCAGCTCGGCCAGGGGCACGATGCGGGCGGGCAGCTTGTAGGGCGCCAGCCGTTCTCGCAGGTGGGAGCGTGCTGCGGCGCTGTCCAGCGTGGCGCCGGGCTGCAGCTCGACGAAGGCGATGACCTCCTCGTTGCCATCGCCCTCGGGCCGCCCGACCACGGCGCTGCGCTGCACGCCGGGCAGCTCGTTGAGCGCCAGTTCCACCTCGGCCGGATAGACGTTGAAGCCCGAGCGGATGATCATTTCCTTGAGCCGCCCCACCACGAAGAGCGCGCCGTCGGCATGCAGCTCGCCCAGGTCGCCGCTGGCGTACCAGCCGCCCTCGCGCATCACGGCGGCCGTGGCCTGGTCATCGCGGAAGTAGCCGTGCATCAGGCCGCGCCCGCGTATCCACAGCTCGCCGCGCTCGCCCACCGGCAGGCTGCGGCCCGTGGCCGGGTCCACGGCGCGCACCTCGGCGCCTTCCACCACGTAGCCCGCGCTGGTGTCGGGCCGCTGCTCGCCCTGGCGCGTGAGGTGGACCGACCCTGCGTATTCCGACAGGCCGTAGCCATGGTGCAGCGCCTGGCCGAAGGCGGCCTCCACGCGCTTTTTCAGCGTCAGGTCCAGCGGGCCTGCGCCGGTATAGACATAGCGCAGCGCAGGCGCCTGCGGGTGGGCAATGCCCTGCTCCTGCAGATAGGCCAGCAGGCGCGCGTACAGCGCAGGCGGCCCCTGCAGCTGCGAGATGCCGTGGCGGGCCAGCGCATCCAGAAGATCTGCGGGGTCGAACTGCGGGCGCATCACCATCTGCGCGCCCGCATGCAGCGAGGCCAGCAGCACCGTGCCCAGCCCGAAGATATGGGTCATGGGCACGAAGGCATAGCTGCGGTCCTGCGGACCCAGCCCGCGCGATGCGGCCGAGACGCGCGCGAACAGCGTCAGCGCGTCATGCCCCACCATCACGCCCTTGGGCGTGCCCGTGGTGCCCGAGGTGAAGATCAGCGCCGCCACCTCGTCCTGCAGCGTGCCGGATTCGGCCACCGCCTGCGCGCGCACGGGGCTGTGCTGCATGCCGGCCAGCGCCGAGTCGCCTGCGCCAAAGCGCCGCGCGTGGCCGCTGGCGCTGTCCGATGCGGCCGAGGTGAAATACACCACGCGCGCATCGGCCTTGGCCGCAAAGGCATCGATCTCGCCGGGCGCCATGCGTGCGTTCACGCCGCAGGACCAGGCGCCCACGCGGCTGCAGGCCAGGATCAGCGCCGCATGCTCGGGGCAGTTCTCGGCCACGACCAGCACGCGGTCGCCGGGCCGCACCTGCAGCGCGCGCAGCTCGGCCTCGGCCGTGTCCGCCAGCGCGCCCAGGTCGGCAAAGCTCAGGCTGCTGCCGTCGGGCAGGTGGATGAAGGGACGCTGCGGCGCTTCGGCCAGCCAGCGGTCCAGCAGATGGTGTATTCGTTGACTCATGCTCCGCGTATCCCTCAGTCCACCACAATGCCTTGGGTGACGGTGGCCCACATCGCGCGTTCTTTTGCACCGCGCTCGGCCAGTTTCTGGGGGGCGCCGGTCCACTCTTCGTAGCCCAGTTCCTTGAGGCGCTTGCGCAGCTCCGGCTGGGCCAGGGCGGCATTGATGGACTTGTTCAGGCGGGCCACGAGTTCGGGCGACATGCCCTTGGGGCCGTAGACGCCATACCAGCCGCCCACGTCGAAGCCCTTGAGGCCTTCGATGCCGGACTCGGCAAAGGTGGGCACATCGGGCAGCGAGGCATTGCGCTGCGGCGAGGTCACGGCCACGGCGCGCACCTTGCCGCTCTGGATGTAGGTGCTGGCGGTGCTGATGATGTCCAGCATCATGCTCAGCTGGCCGCCGATCACGTCGGTCATGGCCGGTGCGTTGCCCTTGTAGGGGATGTGGTTCATCTCGATGCCGCTGCGCCGCGCGAACAGCAGCGCGCCCAGGTGGTTGGAGCCGCCCACGCCGGCCGAGCCGTAGTTGAGCTTTTGCGGATGGGCCTTGGCATAGGCCACGAGCTCGGCCGTGGTCTTGTAGGGCTCGTTGTTGTTGACCACCAGCACGTTGTAGTAGCTGAGCACGGGCGCCACGGGCGTGAGGTCACGGGCCGGGTCGAAGGACATCTTGCTCATCACGTTGGGGCTGATGGTGATGGTGGGGCTGGCCGCGAACCACAGCGTGAGGCCATCGGGCTTGGCGCGCACGACCTCGCTGCCGGCCATGGTGGCGTTGGCGCCGGGCTTGTTCTCCACCACCACCGAGGCGCCCAGCTCCTTGGTCAGCGCCACGCTGAGCAGGCGGGCGCCCTGGTCCACGGGGCCACCGGCCGAGTAGCCCACGATGAGGCGCACGGGCTGCGCGTCCTGCGCGGCGGCGGGGAGGGCGGTCAGGGTGGCCAGGGCGGTCACCAGGGACGCCAGAAGCGGGGCATGGGCCAGGGTGGCCAGGGCCTTGCGGCGGTGTTGGGCGGGCATGTGCATGTCTCCTGCAAAAAATGAATGAAGCGCTGCCGTGGCCTGCACGGCGGCGCGCCCGGTCTGCGCCGGACATGCAGGCAATGGTGCGCACGCCGGCGCTTCTTGGGAATCTGCTTTTGCCTAAGCCGGGGTTTGCCGGCTGTTAGGACGTCCTAGGAAGACAGGTCCGCACCCGCCTCTTCGGCGCCCGCCTGCCAGCTGGGCGCGGCGGTGACGATGGCCTCGCGCAGGAACTGCTGGAAGGCGCGGGCCGCCATGGTGGGCTGGCGGTCGGGCATGCGCACCAGGTACATGGCATTGCCCAGGCCGGAGAACACCACCTGGTCCAGCACGGCCACCAGGGTGCCGCCGGCCAGCGCGGCCGAGGTCACGTAGTCCGGGAGCAGGGCCAGGCCCAGGCCGTCCAGCACGGCGTCGTACAGCAGGCGGTAGTCGCCCGATTGCAGCGAGGGCAGCACATCGAGGGCAGCGGCGACGCCATCGTCGCCGCTGCCTGTAAGCCAGGCCAGCCTGCCGCCCATGGCCAGCGGCAGGATGAGGCGGGCCTGCAGCAGGTCGGCAGGCGCGCGCAGGGGCCGGCCCAGCGACTGCTCCAGCGCCTGCAGGCAGGCGGGCGTGGCCACGAAGTTCCAGCGCACATCGCACAGCCGCGTGGCCACCAGATCGTCCAGCGGCGCGGAGGTGATCTGCACCGCCAGATCGACTTTGGAGGCCACGAGGTCGGCCATCTGGTCGTTGATCAGCAGGCGCAGGCGGATGTCGGGATGCTCGCGGCAAAAGCCCAGGATCAGCGGCTTGAGATAGAAATGCCCGAAGCCGGTGGGCACGCGCACGCCCACCTCGCCGCTCACGGTGGAGCGCAACTGGTGGATGGCATCGCGGGCACGCTGCAGCTCCTCCATCATGGCCAGGCAGCGCCGGTACAGCAGCTGGCCGGCCTGGGTGAGTTCCACATTGCGCGTGGTGCGGCGCAGCAGCTGCGCACCCATCTCGGTCTCCAGCGCACGCAGCCGGCGCGAGACGTTGGAGCGCGTCATGCCGCCGCGCTCGGCCGCCTGCGTGAGGCTCTTGGCCTCGGCGATGTCGATGAAGACGCGGCACAGGTTCAGGTCCATCTCGGCATTCTTTGCGGGGCCGGGGCCGGCCATTGTTGATCGGGAGTCACCAGGCCTGGCCTGCTGGCGAGGATTGTGGCGCCAGCCCTGCCTCCCTAGCATGGAGGAAACCATGGCGAAAGGCCGCAGACCGTGAACCAAGAAGCTTTGCAAACCGCGCCGCCGGCGCCCCTGGCGCACTACCGTGTGCTCGATCTGAGCCAGGGCGTGGCCGGCCCCTACTGCACCCACCTGCTGTCGCGCCAGGGCGCCGAGGTGATCAAGGTCGATCCGCCCGAAGGCGACTGGGCGCGCCACGTGGGCATCTCGCGCGATGGGCACAGCAGCCTGTCGGCCACCTACAACGCGGGCAAGCGCAGCATTGCCATTGATGCGCGCCAGGCCCAGGGGCGCGCGCTGCTGCTGCGGCTGGCGCGCGAGGCCGACATCGTGGTGCAGAACTTCCGCCCCCAGGTCGTGCAGCGCATGGGCGTGGACTACGACAGCCTGCGCGCGGCCGGCCTGGACCCGGTGTACGTCTCCATCAGCGGCTACGGATCCACGGGGCCGTATGCGGACCGGCCCGCCACCGACTCCGTCATGCAGGCCGACACGGGCTTGATGACCAGCAACCGCGACGCGCAGGGCCAGCCCCAGCGCGTGGGCCTGCTGCTGGCCGACATCGCAGCCGGTGTCTACGCGGCACAGGCCTGCACGGCGGCCCTGCTGGGCAAGGCGCGCAGCGGGCGCGGGCGCCATGTGGAGCTGAACCTGTTCGAGGTCTGCTGCGCCCTGCAATCCACGGTGCTGGCCGAAGACACGCTGCGCGGCGGCCTGCCCGCCGAAGGCGTGAGCGCCCCCAACGGCGTGTTCGCCACGGCCGATGGCTTCATCACCGTGCTGGCCCTGAACAACGACCAGTTCGAACGGCTGTGCCGCGCGCTGGACCTGCCGCACTGGCTGCAGGACGCGCGCTTTGCCTCCAATGCGGGCCGCATGGCCCACCGCCATGTCCTGCATGCCGGGCTGCAGGCCTTGCTGGCGCAGCAGCCGCGCGCCCACTGGGAGCAGCGCCTGGCCGCACAGGGCGCCCTGCATGCGGGCGTGCGCACGCTGGCCGACGTGGTGGCGCACCCCCAGGCCGTGCACCGCGCATCGTTCGCCACGCTGGCGCAGCCCGGATTCGGGCCGCTGCTGTATGCGGCATCACCCTGGCCGGCAGACGCAGCAGCCTCCGGTGCATCCCTTGGCGCCGCGCCGCGCACGGGCGAGCACACGCGCCAGATCCTGGCCGAGGCCGGCTGCACGCCGCAGGAGATCGATCAACTGATAGACAGTGAGGTTGTGCGCCAGTGCGCGGCGGAGGAAATGGCATGAGCGCCCCGGCATCCGCATCCCCGCACTCCCGCATGCAGGCCCTGGTCTGCCATCAATTCGGCGCGCCGCACGAGGTGGTCAGCCTGCAGTCCATGGACCGGCCCGGCCAGCCCCTGGGCGCGCACCAGGCGCGGATCGCCGTGGCCTACGCCAACGTCAGCCACGCCACGGGCCTGCTGATCGAGGGCCGCTATCAGCGGCGCCCGCCGCTGCCCTTCGTGCCCGGCACCGAAGGCGTGGGGCGCGTGCTGGAATGCGGCAGCGCGGTGCAGCACCTGCAGCCCGGCGATGCCGTGGCCTTCATTGCCGACTGGGGTGCCTTTGCGCAGGAAACGGTGGTGCATGCATCCACCGTCTACCGCCTGCCTGCGGGCATGCCCTGGCTGCAGGCCCTGCCCATTCCCCTGTCCTACGGCACGGCCTACACGGCCCTGCACTGGCGCGCGCGCCTGCAGGAAGGCGATGTGGTGCTGGTGCTGGGCGCCGGGTCCGGCGTGGGCGCCGCGGCGGTGGAAGTGGCCCGGCAGACGCCCGGCGTGCAGGTCATCGCCTGCGCCAGCACCGAGGCCAAGCGCGCCGATGCGCTGCGCCGTGGCGCGCACCAGGCAGTCACCCCGCAGGACCTGGCCGCCCAGGTCAAGCAGGCCACGCAGGGCCGGGGCGCCTCCGTAGTCTTCGATCCCGTGGGCGGCGATCTGTTGCTGCAGGCGCTGCGCGCCGCTGCGCAGAACGCGCAACTGCTGAGCGTGGGCTTTGCCAGCGGAACCATCCCTGCCGTGCCCATGAACCTGGCCCTGGTCAAGAACCTCACGCTGCACGGCTTCTTCTACGGCCGCTACATCGGCTGGACGCCGGCCGATGAACGCCAGGCCTTCGCGGCGCAGCTGCAGCCCGTCATTGCCACGCTGCTCGACTGGGCGGCCCGGGGATGCATCCATCCCCAGATCAGCCAGGTCTTCGCCATGCATGAACTGCCGGCTGCGCTGGATGCGCTGCACGGCCGCAACGTGACCGGCAAGCTCGCACTCGCCATTCAAGGAGACAAGGTATGACAACGCAACGCACAGGCCCCGCGCTTTCCCGCCGCACCCTGCTGGGCGCCGCTGCGGCGCTGGCCGCATGGAGAACGGCAGGCGCGCAGCCATCCGCCGGGGCCCAGGGCTATCCCAAGGCGCCCATCCGCGTCGTCGTGCCCTATCCACCGGGCGGGCCTACCGACGTGGTCGGGCGCGTGGTCACCACGCGGCTGGGCGAGGCGCTGGGCCAGCCGCTGGTCGTGGACAACAAGGCCGGCGCCAGCGGCATGGTCGGCGCGGCCCTGGTGGCCAAGGCACCGGCCGACGGCTACACGCTGCTGGTCAACGCCTCCATCCACGTCATCAACCCCTACGTCTATGCCAGCGCGCCCTATGACGCCTTCCGCGATTTCGAGCCGGTCACGCAACTGGTCGATGTGCCCCTGGTGCTGGTCGTGGGCAGCCAGCTTCCGGTGCGCAATGTGCAGGAGCTGATCGCCTGGGCCAAGGCCCATCCCGGGCAAGTGAACTTCGGCTCTGCCGGCAATGCGTCGTCACAGCACCTGTCGGGCGAGCTGTTCCGCCTGAAGACAGGCGCGCAGATGCAGCATGTGCCCTACAAGGGCAGCTCGCCGGCCCTGACCGACCTGATGGGCGGGCAGATCCAGCTCATGTTCGACTCCATGCCCTCGGCCATGCCCTTCATCGCCTCGGGCCGGCTGCGTGCGCTGGCCGTCACCTCCGCCAGTCGCTCGCCCTCCCTGCCCGATGTGCCCACCATGGAAGAGGCCGGCATGCCGGGCTTTCGCACCAGCACCTGGTACGGACTGTGGGCGCCGAAGAACACGCCCCAGGACGTGGTGCAGAAACTGTGGACCGAGTCCCGCCGCGTGCTTGCCGAACCCCAGATCGCAGCGCAATACCGCCGCCTGGGCGCCGAGCCCGTGGGCTCCACGCCCGCCGAGTTCGCGCGCTACATCCAGGCCGAAGCCCGCAAGTGGGAAGAGATCGTGAAGGCTTCGGGGGCGCGGGCGGATTGAGGCGGGAAGCTCACACCCGCTCGAACACCGCCGCAATCCCCTGGCCACCGCCTATGCACATGGTCTCCAGCCCATAGCGGCCCTTGCGGCGCTCCAGCTCGTGCAGCAGGGTGGCCAGGATGCGCACGCCGGTGGCGCCGATGGGGTGGCCCAGGGAGATGCCGGAGCCGTTGACGTTGAGCTTGTGGTCGATGGCGCCCTGGTCGTTCCACTCCCAGCCCTTGAGCACGGACAGCACCTGGCAGGCAAAGGCTTCGTTGAGTTCGACCAGATCCATCTGGTCCAGCGTGAGGTTCAGGCGCGCCAGCAGTTTCTTGACGGCGGGCACGGGGCCTATGCCCATGTGCGAGGGCTCGCAGCCTGCGGCGGCCCAGCCCACCAGGGTGGCCATGGGGGTGAGGCCCAGCTCGGCCAGCCTGTCCTCGGCCACGATCAGGCAGGCGGCGCTGGCGTCGTTCTGCTGGCTGGCGTTGCCGGCCGTGACCGTTCCATTGGGCATGAGCACGCGCAGCTTACCCATGCTGTCGGTGGTGGCGTCGGCGCGAAAGCCTTCGTCGCGCGTGAACAGCACGGGGTCGCCCTTGCGCTGGGGCACCTTGACGGGGACGATCTCGTCGGCGAAGCGGCCCGCCTCCCAGGCGGCGGCGGCGCGCTGGTGGCTGCGCACGGCGTAGGCGTCGGCTGCCTCGCGGCTGATGCCGTAGTCGCGCGCCAGGTTCTCGGCGGTCTCGATCATTCCCGAGATCTTTCCGAAGCGCTCCACGGGCTGGGAGCGCTCGCGGCCGCGGTCCAGTCGGTCGTAGAAGCGCACATTGCCCGAGCGCGCGCCCCAGCGCATGTCGGTGCTGTAGTACTCGATGTTGCTCATGCTCTCCACGCCGCCTGCGATCACCACGTCGGCGGCGCCGCTTTGCACCATCATGGCCGCCGTGGCCACGGCCTGCAGGCCGCCGCCGCAGCGCCGGTCCAGCTGCATGCCCGGCACCGTCACCGGCAGGCCGGCCTGCAGCGCGGCCCAGCGGCCCACGCAGGGCGTCTCGCTGCTGGCGTAGGACTGGGCGAAGACCACGTCGTCGATGCGTGCGGGGTCGATGCCGCTTTTCTCGACCACGGCGCGCACCGTGGTGGCGGCCAGCTCCTCGACCGATACCGGCCGCAGGCTGCCGCCGAAGGTGCCCACGGGCGTGCGAAGGGGGGTGACGATGGCGGCTCTGCGCATGGTGTTGTCTCCTTGGGAATCAGTGGATCAGTGGATCAGGAAAAGGCTGCGCCGCATTGGCGCAGCAGGGTATGTGCCTGTTGTTCCAGGTCGGCGCGGTGCTCCGGTGCCGCGATGTCGATCAGCCGTTTCACGCGGCGCGACAGCGTCTGGCCGCGCAGGTCGGCCACGCCGTGTTCGGTGACGATGAGGCCGGCATCGCTGCGCGGCGTGCTGACGGGGCCGGACAGCCGCGCAACGATGCGCGTGGCCCCCCTGGCCGTGGCGGGCAGGGCGATGATGGGCAGGCCGCCGCGGCTGCGTGCCGCGCCGCGCAGAAAGTCCACGGCGCCACCCACGGCGCCCACGTAGACGCCGCCCGCCACCTCGGAGTTGATCTGGCCCGTGAGGTCCACCTCCACCGCCGAATTGATGGCGGCCAGCCTGTGGCTGGCGGCCAGCACCTCGGGGTCGTGCGTGTAGCGCGTCTCGCGCAGTTGCAGGGCGGGGTTGCGGTGGGCCCAGCGCCTGAGCGATTCGCCGCCCATGAGGATGCCGCCAATGCCCACGCCGCGGTCCTGGCTCTTGCGCGCGTGGGTCAGCACGCCGGCTTCGGCCAGGGCTGCAATGCCGTCGCCCACGGCGCCGCTGTGCAGGCCCAGGTCGCGGTGGCCGTGCAGCGCGGCGAGCACGGCCTCGGGCAGGTTGCCCACGCCCACCTGCAACGTGGCGCCGTCTTCGATGAGGGCGGCCACATGGCCGGCAATGGCCTGCTCGGCAGGGCCGGGCGCGCTGCGCGCCTGGTCCAGCGGAGGGTGTTCAGCATCGACCAGCAGGGCGAAGTCGCCGGCCTGCAGGTGCAGGCTGCCGTGCGTCCACGGAATGGCGGGGTTGACCTCGCCGATCAGCACGCGCGCCTTGCGTATGGCGGCCGGCAGGTATTCATGGACCAGGCCCAGGCTGTAGCGGCCTTGTGCATCGGGTGGCGAGACCTGGAGCAGCACCACGTCGGCAGGCAGCAGGCCCTCGTCGATCAGGCCGGGCAGGTGGGAGTAGTGGCTGGGCAGGATGTCGAGCACGCCCGCCTGGGCCAGCGCGCGGTGGGGGCCGCCGGCCGCGTAGCCGAAGAAGTCGATGGCGTCGGCATGCACCGGTTGCAGCGTGTCCGATGCGCCCATGCCCACGAAAACGCGCAGCCGGCCCTGGCCACCGTGCCGGGCCAGTGCATGGCGGTGCGCGACCACGGCGCCCGTGAGCGTCAGCGGCTCGGCCGTGGCCTGGCCCCACCACAGGGTGTCGCCGGGGCGGATCAGGGCCTGCAGCCTTTCTTGCAGGGTGTCCGGCGACAGCGCGCTCATGGCGCGCGGTCCCAGTCGAAGCGCGTGGGCTGCTTGTCCTTGAAGCGCTGCACCGCCTCCTGGTGGTAGTCCGAGCCACGGCACATCGTCTGGGCATAGGCTTCCAGCTCGGCCATGGCGCGTGCGTCCAGCTCAAAGGCCTGGTTCATGGCCGTCTTGGCCATGCCGATGGCGGCTGTGGATGCCTCGCCGAAGCGCCGCGCCAGCGCCACGGCGGCGGCCTGCAGGGCCTCGCCGTCTTCCACGATCTCGTAGACCATGCCCAGCGACCTGGCTTCCTCGGCCTGCACGGTGCGCGCGGTGAAGACCAGCTCCTTGGCCTTTTGCAGGCCCACGATGCGCGGCAGCATGTGCATGGCGCCCAGGTCGGGCACCAGGCCGATGCGGCCGAACACGGCGCAGAACTTCGCGCGCCGCGTGCACAGCACGAAGTCGGCGGCCAGTGCCAGGCTCAGGCCCGCGCCGAAGGCCGGGCCGTCCACGGCGGCGATCACGGGCTTTTCGAGGTTGACCAGCTCGGGGAACCACTGGTGCAGGCTGCGCATGCGCTGGCGCCAGGGCAGGCCGGCCTGGCTGGCATCCATCATCTGGCTGATGTCGCCGCCCGAGCAGAAGGCGCCGCCCGCGCCCGTGAGAATGACGGTGTGCACCTGCGCGTCATCGCGCATCTGCGCCACGGCGGCGGCCAGGGCCGGGCGCATGGCCTGGTTGAGCGCGTTGCGGGCCTCGGGCCGGTTCAGCGTGATCGTGCCTATGCCGTCCTGGACGGAGGTCAATACGGGGGAGGTGTTCATGGGAACTCCAGGGCAGGGGGAAGGAGCGGCCTCTTGCGAGGCCGCCGTGCATCAGGCGAGTTCGGCGTAGCCGTGGCTGAGCACGATCTTGTCGCGTTCCAGCACGCGGGCGCGCAACTGCAGCTGGCAGGGCTGGTCGGGCGTGCGCCAGATCTCGGTGACCAGGGTCTCCCCGGGATAGACGGGCGCGGTGAAGCGCACATCCAGCGCCTTCAGGCGCGCGGGGTTGCGGTCGCCGCATTGGCGCAGCACGGCATGGGCCATCAGGCCGTAGCTGGCCAGGCCATGCAGGATGGGCCGCTCGAAGCCGGCCTTGCGCGCCACGGCCGGGTCGGCATGCAGCGGGTTGTAGTCGCCCATCAGGCGGTACAGCAGCGCGGCCTCGGGGCGTATGGCCTGGGTGTCGGTGAAGTCGGGCGCGCGGTCCTCCGGCGTGGGGCGCAGCGGCGCCAGGGGCGCGTCGCTGGGCTGGCCGCCGTCCAGCAGGCTGTAGCCGCCATCGCCGCGCAGAAAGCTGACCTGCTGCACGGTGGCCAGCAGCTCGCCCCCGGCGGTCTCCAGGCGCCGCTCGGTGACCATGATGGCGCCCTTGCCTTCGCCCTTGTCCGTCAGGTGCGTGATGCGGTTGTGGCCCACCACGTCGGCGCTGGCCGGCAGCGGGCGGTGCAGCCGCATGCGCTGCTCGCCATGCAGCAGCTTCACCCAGTCGATGCCCGTATCGGCCTCGCGCGCCCAGAAGCCCGGATAGCCCAGCACCACGGCCTGCGAGGGCAGGGCGCGCAGCCCGCCCGGCGCCCCTTCGTAGAAAAAGGGCAGGGCCGCATCCGACAGCGGATCGCTGCCCAGGCCCAGGCTCAACGCATAGAGCATGGTGTCGCGCTCGCCATAGTGCTGGCGCACGGGCTCGAAGGGGCGCTGTTTCAGGTGCTGATAGCTGATGGCCATCACGGTTCCTCTCAGTGTTTGATTGCGCTGGCGCGCTTCAACCCTCGCAACTGGCGCGGCCCGACTCAGGGACACCGAGGAAGGGCCGCCCCGCACCGAGGGTGTCGTCCCCCTCCCTCGCGAAGCGAGTAGAGAGGGGGAAGGCGCGTAGCGCCTCAGGGGGTGTCGTTCAAACAGGGTCCCAGCTGAAGACATCTGCCGAGCGGTCCAGGGGGACGAACGATGCCTTGAGCGCAGGCATGCCGTGCTCGGCAATGAACTGGGGCGACCAGCCCTCGCTGCGGTGCACCGAGCGCAGCGGGCGCGGCTGGCTCATGACGAAGATCTCGTTGTTGCGCACGGCGAAGACCTGGGCGTTCACGTCGCTGGCCGCGTCGGACAGCAGGTAGACAGCCAGCGGGGCGATCTTGTTGGGCGTCATCTGCTGGATCTTGGCCACGCGCGCCTGCTGCTCGGGCGTGTCGGTGGGGATGGAGCCGATCATGCGGCTCCAGGCGAACGGCGCGATGCAGTTGGAACGCACGTTGAACTTCTGCATGTCCAGCGCAATGGACTTGGACAGGGCCGTCAGCCCCAGCTTGGCCGCGCTGTAGTTGGCCTGGCCCAGGTTGCCGATCAGGCCCGAGGTCGAGGTCATGTGCACGAAGGCGCCGCTTTCCTGCTCCTTGAAATGGTTGGCGGCCGCGCGGCTCATGTAGTAGCTGCCGTACAGGTGGACCTTGATGACGGCGTCCCACTCGTCCAGGCTCATCTTGTGGAAGAACCGGTCGCGCAGGATGCCGGCGTTGTTGACCACGCCGTCGATGCGGCCGAAGCTGTCCACGGCGCACTGCACGATGCGACCCGCGCTGGCGGCCTCGGCCACGCTGTCGGTGTTGGCCACGGCCTGGCCGCCTGCGGCCTTGATCTCATCGACCACCTTCTGCGCCGGGCCGGCGTCCGTGCCCTCGCCTGTGGTGGAGGTGCCTATGTCGTTGACCACCACCTTGGCGCCCTCGGCCGCCATGGCCAGCGCCATGTCGCGCCCGATGCCGCCGCCGGCACCCGTCACCACCACTACCTTGTCCTGCATCATTTTTTGCGCCATGGCCTGTCGTCCCCGTTCAGTGTTCGTTGGAAAGAAGTCGGGACCAAGGATGCCGGCAAACGCCTGGCTGCGCCATTCGCCAATCACAAGGGCGGACTTCGCGGGAATGAAAGCAGCGGCGGACAGGCCGCGCCGGCCCAGCCTTCAGCGCGGCCAAAGGCTTGCTTAAGAAAACGCGGATTGCGGGCCGCCGCGCTTGCACCGACCATGGCGGCCATGACAGACAAGCAAGCTACCGACACCCTCGACGCCGCCGCGCTGGCGCATCTTCAGTCCTGGCAGGGCCGCAGCGAAACCCTGGCAGACAGCATCACGGCCGCGCCCGTGGCCGCGCTGTCGGCCACGCTGGACCGGGAAGACCCTGAGCCCGCCGACGGCACGGCGCTGCCGCCGCTGTGGCACTGGATGTACTTCCTGCCCCATGCACGCCAAAGCGAGATCGGCCCCGACGGCCACCCGCGCCGTGGCGGCTTTCTGCCGCCCGTGCCGCTGCCGCGCCGCATGTGGGCCGGCGGGCGCCTGCGCTGGGAGGCAGGCAACGCGCTGCAGGTGGGCCAGAAGGTGCAGCGCCGCTCCACCATCGGCTCGGTCAGCCACAAGAGCGGCCGCTCGGGCGAGCTGCTGTTCGTGCTGGTCGAGCATGCCTACAGCAACGACCAGGGCCTGGCGCTGACCGAGGAGCACGACATCGTCTACCGCGCCGCTGCCCAGCCCGGCGATCCCGCGCCCACGCCGCAGAAGCCGCCGCTGGACGGCCAGCAAACCTGGTCGCGCACCATCGTTCCCGACGACGTGCTGCTGTTCCGCTACTCGGCCCTGACCTTCAACGGCCACCGCATCCACTACGACCGCCGCTACGTCACGGGCGTCGAAGGCTATCCGGGCCTGATCGTGCACGGCCCGCTGATCGCCACCCTGCTGCTGGACCTGCTGCGCCGCGAGCTGCCCCAGGCGCGCGTGCTGTCCTTCGAGTTCAAGGCCGTGCGCCCCACCTTCGACCTGCATGCCTTCAGCGTGCACGGCAAGCCTTCTGCGGACGGCAAGACCGTCGAACTCTGGGCGCAAGACCACGAGGGCTGGCTGACCATGACCGGAAAAGCCACCCTGGCCTGAGACCCCTGAACACCGAGCCTTGAGACCACCATGATCGAACACACGCTTTCCAACAATTTCCCCGAAATCCGCGACGCCATCCGTGCGCTGTGCGCCGAGTTCCCCGACGAGTATTTCCGCAAGATCGACGAGCAGCGCGCCTATCCCGAGACCTTCGTGGACGCGCTGACCAAGGCCGGCTGGCTGGCCGCGCTGATCCCGCAGGAGTACGGTGGCTCGGGCCTGGGCCTGACCGAGGCCAGCGTGATCATGGAAGAGATCAACCGCTGCGGCGGCAACTCGGGCGCCTGCCACGGGCAGATGTACAACATGGGCACGCTGCTGCGCCACGGCTCGCAGGCGCAAAAGGAGAAGTACCTGCCGCGCATCGCCTCGGGCGAATGGCGCCTGCAGTCCATGGGCGTGACCGAGCCCACCACGGGCACGGACACCACCAAGATCAAGACCAGCGCTGTCAAGAAGGATGGCCGCTACGTGGTCAACGGCCAGAAGGTCTGGATCAGCCGCGTTCAGCACAGCGACTGGATGATCCTGCTGGCACGCACCACGCCGCTGGCCGAGGTGAAGAAAAAGAGCGAGGGCATGTCCATCTTCATGGTGGACCTGGCCGAGGCCCAGAAGAGCGGCCTGACCGTGCGCCCCATCCCCAACATGGTCAACCACGAGACCAACGAGCTGTTCTTCGAGAACCTGGAAATCCCCGAGGAGAACCTGATCGGCGAGGAAGGCAAGGGCTTCAAGTACATCCTCGACGGCCTCAACGCCGAGCGCACGCTGATTGCGGCCGAATGCATTGGCGACGGCTACTGGTTCCTGGACCGCGTGACCAACTATGTGCGCGACCGCAACGTGTTCGGCCGCCCCATCGGCCAGAACCAGGGCGTGCAGTTCCCCATTGCCGATGCCTTCATCGAGGTCGAGGCCGCCAACCTCATGCGCTGGAAGGCCTGCGAGATGTTCGACGCCAACCAAGCCATGGGCGCCCAGGCCAACATGGCCAAGTACCTGGCGGCCAAGGCCAGCTGGGAGGCGGCCAATGCCTGCATCCAGTTCCACGGCGGCTTCGGCTTTGCCTGCGAATACGACGTGGAGCGCAAGTTCCGCGAGACGCGCCTGTACCAGGTGGCGCCGATCTCGACCAATCTCATTTACTCCTACGTGGCCGAGCACATCCTCGGTCTCCCGCGTTCTTTCTGAAGGCACTGCGCATGACACAGCAACGCCTGAGGCCCCTGGACGGCACCACCGTCGTCTCGCTGGAACATGCGGTGGCCGCACCGTTTTGCACGCGCCAGCTGGCCGACCTGGGCGCGCGCGTGATCAAGGTCGAGCGGCCCGGCAGCGGCGACTTTGCGCGCGGCTATGACCAGCGCGTGCAGGGCCAGTCCTCGCACTTCACCTGGATCAACCGCAGCAAGCAGAGCCTGGCGCTGGACCTCAAGCAGGACGAGGCCATGCAGGCGCTGCTGCAGCTGCTGGAGGGTGCCGACGTGCTGGTGCAGAACCTGGCGCCCGGCGCTGCCGCGCGCATGGGCCTGTCCTATGCGGCGCTGCGCGAGCGCTTTCCGCGCCTCATCGTCTGCGACATCAGCGGCTACGGCGCAGACGGCCCCTACCGCGACAAGAAGGCCTACGACCTGCTGATCCAGAGCGAGGCGGGCTTTCTCTCGGTCACGGGCACGCCCGAGGTGCCGTCCAAGGCCGGCATCTCGGTGGCCGACATCGCGGCCGGCATGTATGCGTACACCAACATCCTGTCGGCCCTGCTGCTGCGCGGGCGCACGGGCGAGGGCAGCCACATCGACGTGTCCATGCTGGAGGCGCTGGGCGAGTGGATGGGGTACCCCATGTACTACGCCTTCGACGGCGCGCCGCCGCCGCCGCGCACCGGCGCCTCGCACGCCAGCATCTATCCCTACGGGCCTTTCGAGGCCGGTGACGGTGGGACGGTAATGCTGGGCCTGCAAAACGAACGCGAGTGGAAGCTCTTTTGTGAACAGGTGCTGCTGCAGCCCGAGCTGGCCACGGATGCGCGCTTCGACAGCAATGCGCGCCGCAACGCCAACCGCGAGGAGCTGCGTGCGCTGATCCTGGGCGTGTTCAACGCGCTGGATGCCGCCCAGGTGGTGCAGCGGCTGGATGCGGCCGGCATTGCCAATGCGCGCGTCAACGACATGGCCGGCCTGTGGGCCCATCCCCAGCTGGCCGCACGCCAGCGCTGGTGCAGCGTGGACACGCCGGCCGGACCCGTGCAGGCCCTGCTGCCCCCCGGTGCCAACAGCGCCTTCGACTACCGCATGGAGGCCGTGCCCGCCGTGGGCGAGCACAGCGCTGCCATCCTGGCCGAGCTGGGCTGGAGCACCGAGCGCATCAGTGCCCTGTGCCCGCCCCCGGGAAAAACCGCCCCCTGAAACCAGGGCGCATGCCCAAGAATGCGCCGGAGACCCAACCCATGAAAAACGACACCCAAGTGAGCATCCATCCGCTGGCCCAATTCGCTGCCTCGCTGCGCTGGGACGACGTTCCCGCCGCCGTTCAGCAGCGCGCCGAAGACCTATGGGTGGACTGGTTCGGCTCCGTGCTCGCAGGCCAGGGCGCGCGCCCCGTGCAGAGCATCACGCGCTTTGCGCTGTCCCAGGGACCGGCGCAGGGGCCTAGCGAGATCCTGGGCAGTGCCGACACCACCTCGCCCATGATGGCGGCCCTGGCCAATGCCGCGGCCTCGCATGTGGCCGAGCAGGACGATGTGCACAACGGCTCGGTCTTCCACCCCGCCGCCGTGGTCTTCCCGCCCGCGCTGGCCGTGGCGCAGAGCATCGGTGCCAGCGGCGCCGAGCTCATGGCCGCCTGCGTGGCCGGCTATGAGGTCGGCATCCGCGTGGGCGAGTTCCTGGGCCGCAGCCACTACCGCATCTTCCACACCACGGCCACGGCCGGCACCCTGGCCGCCGCGGCCGCCGTGGGCCGGCTGCTGGGCCTCACGCCCGCGCAGATGCAGCATGCCTTCGGCTCGGCCGGCACGCAGTCGGCAGGGCTGTGGGAGTTCCTGCGCACGGGCGCCGACAGCAAGCAGCTGCACACGGCGCATGCGGCCGCTGCGGGCCTGATGTCGGCCTACCTGGCCCGGGACGGATTCACCGGTGCGCAGGACATCTTCACCGGGCCGCAGGGCCTGGCGGCAGGCATGTCCACGGACGCCGATCCCACGCGCCTCACGGACGGCATCGGCACGCGCTGGGCCACGGCCGAGACCTCGTTCAAATGGCATGCCTCCTGCCGCCACACGCACCCGGCCGCCGACGCGCTGCTGCAGGTCATGCAGGACCACGGCCTGGCCCCCGCCGACCTGGCGCAGGTCACCTGCCACGTGCACCAGGGCGCCATCGACGTGCTGGGCCCCGTGGTCGATCCCGGCACGGTGCACCAGAGCAAGTTCTCCATGGGCACGGTGCTGGCGCTGGCCGCGCGCCACGGCCATGCGGGCCTGGACGAGTTCGACAACGAATACCTGGCCGCCACCACCGTGGCCCTGCGCGAGAAGGTGGGCATGGTGCTGGACCCTGAGGTCGATGCCGCCTACCCGCAGCGCTGGATCGGCAAGGTCACCGTGCTCACCACCGATGGCCGCACGCTGCACGGCCGCGTGGAAGAGCCCAAGGGCGATCCGGGCAACACGCTGTCGCGCGAGGAGATCACGGCCAAGGCGCTGCGACTGATCGCCTATGGCGGTGCCCTGCAGGACGACCCCGCCCAGGCCGCTGTAGCGCGGCTGTGGCAGATCGCGCACTGGCCGCGCGTGCAGCGCCTGCTTGACTGAGTTCTTGACTGAGTTTTCGCGCCGGCCCCGGCCGGCGAATCCATGGGAAAGGCGCCACCACAGAGCGCCTCCCGCTTCCACCAAAGTGCACAGGAGACAAACCATGCAACGCACCACTTCTTTCCGCCGCCGCCTCGTTTACGCAGCGGCCGCCGCCTGCGCCCTTGCCGCCGGCGGGACGACCACCGGCGCCCTGGCCGCGGCCTGGCCCGAGAAGCCCGTCGTCCTCGTCGTGCCCTACAGCGCTGGCGGCCCCACCGACGTGGTGGCGCGCCTGCTGGCCGTGCCCATGGGCCAGGTGCTGGGCCAGAGCGTGCTGGTCGAAAACACCGTGGGTGCGGGCGGCACCATTGCGCCCAACCGCGTGGCCAAGGCCAAGGCCGACGGCTACACCATCCTCATCCACCACATGGGCATGGCCACGGCGCCTGCGCTGTACAAGAAGCTGCCCTATGACCCGCTCAAGGACTTCGAGTACATCGGCCAGGTGCTGGACGTGCCCATGACCCTGCTGTCGCGCAAGGACTTCCCGGCCAACAACTTTGCCGAGCTGCTGGACTACGTGAAGAAGAACCAGGAGAAGGTCTCGCTGGCCAATGCCGGCATCGGCGCCGTCTCCCAGCTGTGCGGCATGCTGTTCATGCACCAGGCGGGCGTCAAGCTCACCACCGTGCCCTACAAGGGCGCAGGCCCGGCCATGAACGACCTCATGGGCGGCCAGGTGGACCTGCTGTGCGACCAGACCACGCAGACCGTGCCCGTGATCAAGGACGGCCAGCGCGCCAAGGTCTTCGGCGTGACTACGCCCAAGCGCCTGTCCTCGCTGCCCGACATCCCCACTCTGGACGAGCAGGGCCTCAAGGGCTTCGACGTCAAGGTCTGGCACGGCATGTACGCGCCCAAGGGCACGCCCAAGGAGGTGGTCATGGCCATCAACAAGGCGCTGAACGTGGCCATCAAGGACGAGAACGTCAAAAAGCGCATCGCCGAACTCAGCTCCGACCTGGTCACGCCCGACAAGGCCACGCCGGAAGGCCTGCGCACCCACCTGCAGGCCGAGGTGGCGCGCTGGGACAAGGTCATCAAGGCCGCAGGCGTCTCGGCCGAATAAACCGCTCTCCCAAGGACATCCGCATGCACGATCTGGCGCGACAGGCCACTTCCTTTCTCTTCGTCCCCGCCACGCGGCCCGAGCGCCTGGGCAAGGCCCTGGACAGCGGCGCCGACATGGTCATCGCCGACTGGGAGGACGCCGTGGCCCCGGCCGACAAGGACGGCGCCCGCCAGGCGCTGGCCCAGGCCGTGGGTGCGCTGGAAGGCCCGGCCCGTGCCCGCCTGCTGGTGCGCATCAACGCCGAAGGCACGCCCTGGCATGCGGATGACCTGCGCGCGCTGGCGCAGCTGGTGGAGCAGGGCGTGGCCGGCGTCATGGTCTCCAAGGCCGAGCGCGCCCAGACACTGCATGCGGTGGCCCAGGCTGCCGGTGCACGAGCGGCCGTGCTGCCCCTCATCGAAAGCGTGGCCGGCCTGGACGCGGCCGACGCCCTGGCTGCCGCGCCCCAGGTGGTTCGCCTGGCCTTCGGCCACCTGGACTTCCAGGTCGATGCGGGCATGGCCTGCGAGCAGGGCGAGGAAGAATTGCTGCCCATGCGCATGGCCCTGGTCCTGGCCTCGCGCCGCGCCGGCACCGGCGCGGCCGTGGACGGCGTGACGGTGGACACGCGCAACCCCGAGCGGCTGGCCCAGGATGCGGCACGCGCGCGGCGCATGGGCTTTGGCGGCAAGCTGTGCATCCACCCGGCCCAGGTCCAGCCCCTGCACGCCGTCTTCGACCCCGATGCAGCGGCCGTGGCCCACGCGCAGCGCCTGCGCCAGGCCCTGGCCGAGGCCGGAGGCGGCGTCTGCGTGCTGGACGGCCGCATGGTCGATGCGCCCGTGCTCAAGCAGGCCGAACAGGTGCTGCTGCGCCATGCCTGGGCGCAACAGAGATCTGCAGCACGGTCTTGATCAAAATGAGACTGAAAGGCCGTTTTGCACTCAGAGTTTTCTGATTCTGGTGCAAGCAGTCCAATGATTTCCCTGATGGTGAATCCATCTGCCTCGAATACGCTTGGCCAACTCGATTGATTTCGAGACGGCGGTTTCTTGATCCGGTGTCTCCGCCCATGGAGGCGCCCAGGCAAAGGAGCGTGTGATGGCAGTGATCTCGGGGACGGCATCGAACAGCGGATTCAACGGCCAATTGAATGACCGACTTGAAGACCGAATGGATGACAGACTGAACAACCGATTGAATCGGCGCCAGGCGCTGGCCCTGGCGGCCGGCGCCGTGGCGGCGGGGCCCGCCAGCGTGCTGGCGCAGGCCGGCTTTGCCACGCGGCCCGTGCGCATCGTCGTGCCCTTTGCGGCGGGCGGTGCCACCGACGTGATTGCGCGCATCCTGGGCGAGCGCATGGCCCAGCAGCTGGGCCAGACCGTGGTGGTGGACAACAAGCCCGGCGCGGCCGGACTGATCGGCGGCGAAATGGTGGTCCGCTCCGCGCCCGACGGGCTCACCCTGCTGCTGGGCACCACCTCCACCATGCTCACCAACAAATACCTCTACAAGAAGACCGCCTACGACCCGCTGACCGACCTCACGCCCCTGTCGCGCGTGTGCATGGCGCCCATCGCCCTGGTGGTCACGGCCGACGTGCCCGCCGCCAACCTGCGCGAATTCATGGCCTGGGCCCAGGCCAACGCCGGCAAGCTCTCGTATGGCTCCTACGGCATAGGCTCGCACGGCCACCTGGCCTGCGCCGTGCTCAGCGACATGGCCGGTGCCGGTATGGCGCATGCGGCCTACCGGGGCGAGGCGCTGATGGTGCAGGACATGCTGGGCGGGCGCATCCCCATCGGCATGGGCAGCCTGCTCACGCTCAAGCCCCACATCGATGCAGGCAAGCTGCGCGCCCTGGCCGTCACCGGCACGCGCCGCGTGCCCCTGCTGCCCGAGGTGCCCACCTTTGCCGAGGCCGGCTACCGCCACGAGGCCATGGAACTGTCCGGCTGGCTGGCCATCGCCGGCCCCAGGGGCCTGCCGGCCGACCTCACGCGGCAATGGGGCGAAATCTCCAACCGCGCCGTGGCCAGCCGCGAAGGCACGGCCCGCATCATCGCCGCCGGTTTCGTCCCTGTCGATGACGACAGCCCTCAGCGCTTCGGCAAGGCCTGGGCGCAAGAGGCTCCGGTCTGGGGGCGGCTGCTGCAGTCGGCGGGGGTGCAACCCGGTTGATGGCGCACAGGGGCCCTGGTTGCCCAAGGCTGCACTCATGCCCTGTGCTGTAATCGCCCCTCCTCAGGCGGCCCCGGTGGTGCAATGCCATGACGGGACAGCCCGTGGTTTCTCAAACATTCAAGAGAGGGTATTACCGTGAGTGCATTGGTCATCAAGGCCTGGAAGGCCAGCGAGCAACCCATAGACGACAAGGGCAACCACATTGCCATCACAGGCCGCGAAGGCGGCCTGGTCGCCTGGATCCTGTCCAAGGTCAACATCGATCCCACCACCACCATCCGCGTGGGCAGCGAGCGCCTGGAGTTCAGCAGCGCCTCGCTGTCGGGCACCCAGTCGCGCCTGATCCCGCTGCAGGGCATCTGCTCCACCTACTACGGCTATCACAAGCCCTGGAAGACGGCGCTGGGCATCGGTGCCCTGTCGCTGTTCATGGGCGGGTCCATGATGGCCCAGAGCTTCTTTGCAGGCCTGGTGGTCATGCTGATCGGCTGGGGCATCGCCGCCGTCATCTACTTCCTGAACCGCACCCTGACGCTGGGCTTCATCGAGAACAGCGGCGCAGTCAACGGCATCCAGTTCAAGCGCTCGGTGATCGAGAACATCGACATCACCCAGGAGCAGGCCAGGCAGGTCTGCGAACTGATGCAGAAGCTGATCGAGGCCAAGGAAAAGCGGCTCTGACGACGCGGCGGCACGCAAGTGCCGTCCGGCGCCATCCGGCGCCGCGCGTGCCCTGCGCTCAGGCCTGTGCCGGGCTGCGCGCCATCAGCTTGAAGGTGCCCGTGGCCAGGGCCACCAGGGTGCCGTCCTCGGAGCGCACTTCGCCGCGCGCGAAGCTGATGGAGCGGCCGCGCCGCTCGCAGTGGGCGGTGGCGATGAGATCGCCGCTGCCGGCCGAGACGTAGTGCAGCGTGAGATCGATGGTGGCCACGCCGAAGGCCGTGGGGTCATGCGAGCGGCAGGCCGAGGCCAGGGCGCAGTCCAGCAGCGAGGCGATGGCGCCGCCGTGCACGTCGCCGCGGCTGTTGGCCTGGTCCGGTTGAAAGCCCATGCGGATCTGGGCGCGGTCCTCGCCAATGCGTTCACCGCTGAGCTTCATGGCGCGGGCCATGGGCATGGGCAGGCCGAAGAGGATGCCGGGCGCCTCGCCTTCGAAGGGGTTGGCCGGGTGTTCTTTGATGGGTGTATTCATGGACATGATCATCGCATTGGGCGCGGCGCTCGAGACTGGCGTGTACCGACTCCGGGGCACCGAGGAAGGGCCGTCCCGCACCGAGGGTGCCGTCCCCCTCCCGCGAAGCGAGAGAGGGCGCCGTGCACACGGGGGAAGCGGCGCAGCCGCTCAGGGGGTGACTTTCAATCCACCCGTGCACCTGTCGATTTGACGACAGTGGCCCAGCGCGTGATTTCCTTGTCGATATGCGCCTGCAGCGCCTCGGGCGTGGAGCCCACGGGCTCGTAGCCGCCGGCGGCCAGCTGGGCCTGCAGCGCGGGCTGGCGCAGGGCGGAGGCGATCTCGCGGCTCAGGCGCTGGGTGGCTTCGGCGGGCGTGCCGGCCGGCGCGATGACGGCGTACCAGCCGGTCACGTCGAAGCCTGCGATGCCCTGCTCCTGGATGGTGGCCACCTCGGGCGCCAGCGCCGAGCGCTGCGGGCTGGTGACGGCCAGTGCATGCATGCGCCCGCTGCGGATGTGGGGCATGGAGGTGGAGATGCTGTCGAAGGTCAGGTCGATGTCGCCGGCCAGCATGGCGTTGACCACGCCCGCGCTGCCCTTGTAGGGCACATGGGTCATGCGCACGCCTGCCATGGAGCCGAAGTACTCGGCCGCAAGATGCCCCGTGTTGCCGTTGCCTGCCGAGCCGAAGGTGAGCTTGCCGGGGTTGGCCTTGGCGGCCTGGATGAGTTCCTGGATGTTCTTTGCCGGCAGCTTGCTGCTGGCCGCAACCACCATGGGCAGGTTGGCCACCAAAGACACGGGCGCGAAGTCGCGGCGGGTGTCGTAGGGCAGCTTGGGATAGAGGCTGTCGTTGATGGCATGGGCGGCCAGCACCATGAGCACGGTGTAGCCATCGGGCCTGGCGCGCGCCACGTATTGCGAGGCCAGCGTGCCGCCTGCGCCGGGCTTGTATTCGAGCACCACGGGCTGGCCCAGCTGCTGCTGCAGCTGCACGGCCAGCGGGCGGCCCAGCAGGTCGGCGCTGCCGCCGGGCGGGTAGGGAATGACCAGCTGTATGGGCTTGGCAGGCCAGGCCTCGGCAGCATGGGCGAGATGGGTGGCCGGGGCCAGCAGGGCGCAGGTCGCCAGGGCCAGGCAGGACAGCAGGCGGCGGCGCGGGAGTGGGTGCATGGGCATGGGGGGACTCCGTTTCATGAAGAGGACAGGGCGCCGGCCTGGTACTGCTCGCGCAGCGCGCGCTTGAGCACTTTGCCGATCTCGCTGCGCGGCAGGCTGGCGGCCAGCCGCAGCTCGGCCACGCGCTGGGTCTTGCCCACGCGGGCGTTCAGCCATTCGCGCAGCTCGGCGGCCGAGGGCGTGGCATCGGGGCGCGCCACGGCGTAGGCCACGGGGGTCTCGCCCCAAGCATCGGAGGGCACGCCGATCACCGCGCATTCGGCCACCTGCGGGTGCTGCAGCAGCACGGACTCGATGTCGCTCGGGTAGACGTTGAAGCCGCCCGTGATGATCATGTCCTTCTTGCGGTCACCCAGCACGATGAAGCCGTCCTCGTCCAGGCGGCCCACGTCGCCGCTGCGGATGAAGCGCAGGCCCTGGGCATCGAACCATTCGGCCTCCTGCGTCTTGTCGGGCAGGCGGTGGTAGCCGCTCATCATCCCGGCCGAGCGGCCCACGATCTCGCCCTGCTCGCCGGGCGGCAGTTCGCGGCCCTGCTCATCGATGAAGCGGATGTCGGCGCCCGGTCCCGGCCTGCCCACGGTGTGCAGCTTGTCGGGGAAGTCATGGCAGTGCAGCTCGCAGCGCACGCCGCCTTCAGTCATGCCGTAGTACTCGATGAGCCGTCCGGGCCAGCGGCGCAGCACCTCGGCCTTGAGCGCGGGATGGAAGGGTGCGCTGGTGCAGAACTTGTGCCGCAGGCGGCTCAGGTCGGCGCCGTCGAAACCCGGGCACTGCATCAGCCGCTGGTACTGCACGGGCACGAGCATGGTGTGGGTGGCATGGTGGCGCTCGGCCAGTTCCAGGTAGTGCGCCGCGTCGAACTTGCGCATCAGCACCAGGGTGCCGCCCAGCCCCAGGGTGGGCAGGGCCGCGACCAGGGTGGTGTTGGAGTACAGCGGCGTGGCGCACAGCGAGACGGCATCGGGCCCGTAGCCGTTGTGGATGGCGCGCTGCACATGGGCCCAGCGCATGGCCCAGGACTGGACGATGCCCTTGGGCACGCCCGTGGTGCCCGAGGAGTAGATGACGTTGAAGGGCCAGTCGGGCTGGGGATGGATGGGCGTGGGTGCCGTGCCATGGTCCGCTTCGTCCGCAGCCAGCCATTGCGACCACGGCATGCCGGCTTCGACAGCGCCGTCCAGCGCCACGCATTGCAGATCCTGTCCGGCCTGCAGCGGCCATTGCGCGGCGGTGTCCGCGTCGCGCAGCACCAGCCGGGCGCCGCAGTTGTCCAGCATGGCGCTCAGGTGGCCGGCGGTGGCCGACGGGGCCAGCGGCGCCACGGCCACGCCCGCGCGCAGCGCGCCCAGGAAGGCCAGCACGTACTCGGGCGAGCTGCCCGCGCAGATGGCCACCACGTCGCCGGGGCCCAGGCCCTGGCGTTGCAGGCGCAGGGCCACGCGGTCCATGCCCAGGCGCAGCGCGGCGTAGTCGAGGCTGCGGCCATCCATGGCCAGGGCGGTGTGGCGGGGGCGCTGGCTGGCCTGCAGCGCGACGAGTTCGGGCAGCGAGCCAAAGGGCTGGCGCAGCAGGGAGGCGATGTCTTCTTGCATGGGAGGGGCGGGAGGGACGGGAGGGACCACTATTCCAGCGACAGGCCTGCGGCCTTGACGATCTGGGCCCAGCTCTTGCGTTCCTGGGCGATGAAGGCGTCGTACTCGGCCGGTGTCTCGCCACCGGGCACGCCACCCAGGTCGGCAAAGCGCTGGCGCACCTCGGCCGTCTGCATGGCGCGCCGGGCCGACTGCTGGATGCGCTCGACCACGGCATCGGGCGTGCCGGCAGGGGCCAGCAGCCCGAACCAGGCCGTGACCTGCATGGGCACGCCGGCCTCGGTCATGGTGGGCACCTCGGGCAACTGGGCCGAGCGCGTGGCGCTGGTGATGGCCAGCGCGCGGAACTTGCCGCTCCTGATGTGCGGCATGGAGCTGGGCAGGTTGTCGATCATGTAGTCCACCTGCTGGCCCAGCAGCGCCGTGACCGCAGGCGCGGCCCCGGGAAAGGGCACGAGCGTGACCTCGATGCCGGCCTTCTGGCGGAACATCTCCGAGGACATGTGCGGCGACTGGCCCACGCCCGAGGTGGACACGTTCAGGCGCCGGGTCCTGGCCAGCTCCACCAGCTCGCGCACGCTGCGCACGGGCGAATCGGCATGGACCACGAGGATGTTGGGCACGGAGATCACATTGGTGATGCCGCGCAGATCGCTTTCCTTGTAGCTGAGCTGCTTGTACAGGCTGAAATTGATGGCCACCGGGCCGATGTTGCCCATGAGCAGCGTGTAGCCATCGGGCCTGGCGCGCGCCACCTGGGCCGTGCCGATACTGCCGCCGCCCCCGCCCTTGTTCTCCACCACCATCGAGGTGCCCAGGTCCTTGCCCATCTTCTCGGCCAGCACGCGCGCGGCAATGTCCGTGGTGCCGCCTGCGGCGGCCGGCACGACGATGGTGATGGGGCGTTCAGGCCAGGCCGCCGCCAGCGCGGCGGCAGGAGCCAGGGAGAAAAAAGGCAAAGCGGCCAGCAAGGCCAGTAGGCTGCGGCGGACGGTCATGGGCAGTCTCCAGTTCACTGCCCGCAACGATAGAAAACCCTGGGCCCCAGGGCACCAGGGTTTGACTGGAGATCCGCTTCGCCATTCGGAAACCCGCGCTTAGGCCCACTGGAACGCGTGCTAACCCGTTGCCGAAAAGGCGGACACAAGAAAAAAGGCGCCGAAGCGCCTTTTCTTTTTCGCAGAATGCACAGCGCATGGAACTGGCGCGGCCCAAGTCAGGGACACCGAGCAAGGGCCGCCCCGCCGCGAGGGTGTCGTCCCCCTCCCTTGCGAAGCAAGCAGAGAGGGGGAAGGCGCGTCAGCGCCTCAGGGGGTGATCAGGGATACAGTCCCCGCATTTCGCGCGCATGCAGGATGCGCTGGCAGGCCACGATGAAGGTGGCGGTGCGCAGCGTCACGCCGTGCTGCTGGGCCACCTGCCAGATGGCCGCGAAGGCGTCCTGCATGATGCGCACCAGGCGGGCGTTGATCTCGTCCTCGCTCCAGAAGAAGCTGGAGAAGTCCTGCACCCATTCGAAGTAGCTCACCGTCACGCCGCCGGCATTGGCCAGCACGTCGGGCAGCACCAGCACGCCCTTTTCGGTCAGGATGTCGTCGGCCTCGGTGGTGGTGGGGCCGTTGGCGCCCTCGATCACCATCTTGGCCTTGATCTTGCCGGCGTTGTCCTTGGTGATCTGGCCTTCCAGTGCGGCGGGGATCAGGATGTCGCAGTCCACGCTCCAGAAGTCGGCAGCGTCCATGGCCTCGGCGCCGTCAAAGCCGCCCACGCCGCCCTTGGCGGCCACGTGGGCCAGCAGGGCCGGCACGTCCAGGCCGTTGGCGTTGTGAATGGTGCCGGTGTGGTCCTGCACGGCCACGACCTTGGCGCCCACGTCGGCGAACAGCTTGCCGGCCGTGCCGCCCACGTTGCCGAAGCCCTGCACGGCGATGCGCGCACCCTGGACCGACAGGCCGGTCAGCTTGGCCGCTTCCACGCCCACGGTGAACACGCCGCGGCCGGTGGCCTCGACGCGGCCCAGCGAGCCGCCCAGGTCCACGGGCTTGCCCGTGACCACGCCGGTGGCGGTGGCGCCGGTGTTCATGGAGTACGTGTCCATCATCCAGGCCATGATCTGGCCATTGGTGTTGACGTCAGGCGCGGGGATGTCCTTGGAGGGGCCGATCAGCAGACCGATCTCGCTGGTGTAGCGGCGCGTCAGGCGCTCCAGCTCACCGCGCGACAGCGTCTTGGGATCGACACGGATGCCGCCCTTGGCACCGCCATAGGGCACGTTGACGGCCGCGTTCTTGACCGACATCCAGGCCGACAGGGCCATGACTTCGGACAGGGTCACGTCCTGGTGGAAACGCACGCCGCCCTTGCCGGGACCGCGGCTCAGGTTGTGCTGCACGCGGTAGCCTTCGTAGTGGGCGATGGTGCCGTTGTCCAGCTCGATCGGCACATCGACGATCAGGATGCGCTTGGGGCGCTTGAGGGTTTCGACCCAGCGGGCGAGATGGCCCAGGTAGGGCGTGACGCGATCGACCTGCTGCAGGTAGTTGCCCCAGGGGCCGAGGTGATCGGCCTGCAGGTAGGAAGGGATGGCGTGGTTGGTAACGCCGGCCGAAGCGGGTTGCTGCATGGTGGTTCCACACAAGAGTTGTCTGAGGGTTTTGAGCTTATTCCCGGGGCTATGCGCTGTCCAACGCCTTATGAGCGAGAGCCTTATGCATTTAATGCATAACCCTGTGAGCGCCTTGTCCAGCGGACAATCGGGGCCGCTTGAGACCCACCGATGCACTCCAGGAAAGCCGCACCATGACGAACACGCCCCGCACTCCCACAGCCTTGGCCCATGCGCTGCTCCAAGCACGCCACAGCGGCGAATTGCTGGACGCCGACGATTGGGCCGACGCGGTGCGCACGCCCGCAGATGCACAGGCCGTGCAGGCCGCCATGGCGCCCGCCCTGGGCTGGCGCGTGGCCGGCAGCCAGCAGGGACCGGGCCGCGTTCCGGGCTATTGGAAGTCTGGCGCGCCGCGCCGCGATGCCCCGCTGACCCATGCGCCGCTGCCCGAAGAAGGCGTCTGGGCCAGTCCTTCGGTGGCCGGTGGCGCGCCGCTGCACCTGCGCGGCATCGAAGCCGAGATCGCCCTGCGCCTGGGCCGCGATGTCACGGCCGGGATGGCCGCTGCCCTGCAGCCCGGCGAGGGCCTGGAGCTGATCGACGGCATCACCGCCGCCATCGAGGTGGTGGATACGCGCTGGCGCCAGCACCTGAAGGCACCGCCGCTGCTGCTGGCCGCCGACGGCCTGTGCCATGGCGCCCTGGTGCTGGGACCTTGGCAGGACGCTTCGCGGCTGCTGCCACGCGACTCACCGCGGGACTGGTCTGCCCAGGTCTGCCGGCTGCGCGTGGGCGCCGCGCCGCTGCAGGCGTTCACCGGAACGCATCCGCTGGGCGACCCGCTGTGGCTGCTGGCCGGCTGGCTGCAGGAACTGGTGCGCCGCTATGGCAGCGTGCCCGCAGGCACGGTGGTGACTACGGGCACGTGGAATGGCCTGGCCTTTGCGCAGGCCGGTGACCTGGTGGTGGCCGAGCTGGACGGCATCGCCGAGGCCCGCCTGCAGCTGTGAGGCTTCAGGCAGGCCATCGAGTGATCAGGTGATCTTGTAGTCCTTGAGGGCCGGATCGCCGGGCGGAAAGCGCAGGTCCAGGTTGCGCATCACCTCGCGCAGCAAGGTGGCGATCATGAGGTTGCGGTGCGTCTTGGAATCCGCGGGAACGATGGTCCAGGGCGCCCAAGGCGTGTGCGTGGCGCCCAGCAACTGGCCGTAGGCCTGCTGGTAGTCCTTCCACTGCGTGCGCACCTTCATGTCGTTCTCGTCGAACTTCCAGTGCTTGGCCGGGTCGTCCAGGCGCTCCTGCAGGCGCGCGCGCTGCTCGTCGGCGCTGATGTGCAGCAGGAACTTGACGACCACGGTGCCCGTCTCGCTGAGCATGCGCTCGAAGTCGTTGATGTGGGCAAAGCGCTGGCGCTGCTGCTCGGGCGTGATCCAGCCGTTGACCACGGGCACCAGCACATCCTCATAGTGGCTGCGGTTGAAGACCGTGATCTCGCCTGCGCCCGGCACGCGCTGGTGGATGCGCCACAGGTAGTCGTGCGCGCGCTCTGCATCGGTTGGCGCCTTCCAGCCCACGGCGTTCATGCCCAGGGCGCTGGTGCGGCCGAAGACGCCACGGATGGTGCCGTCCTTGCCCGCCGTGTCCGTGCCCTGCAGCACGACCAGCAGCTTGTAGCGGCGGTCGGCGTACAGCAGGTTCTGCAGCGCGTCGATCTCTTCTGCCAGGGCCTCGACGGCGGCCTTGTCCTCGGTCTTGCCGTTGCCGTTGGAAAAGGGCTTGGCGCCCGGGTCGAAGTCGGCCAGGGCGATGGGCTTGTCCTTGTCGGACTTGGCGGAGCGCGGCTGCCACTGTTCCCAGAGCTTTTGCACGGCCGCATCGCGGCTGGAGAAAGGGTTGAAGGCGTCCATGGCTTGAGCGGTGGGTGAGCGGAGAAGGTCAGGGCTGGGCGCGAATGGATTGCACCTGCAGTTGCGGCGGCGCCATCGAAGGCACGGCGCCAGCGGCGGGCCTGGGGCCGGGCTGGCCCCGGGCCTCCACGTTCTGCCGCTGCCACTGCGTGACCTGCTCGGCGCTCAGGCCCTTGAGCTGCCAGGTCTCGCCGGAGGCGGTCTGCAGCACGGGGTGCTCATGGGGCGCATTGCCACGCAGCACCAGACGGCCTTGCAGGGTCAGGGGCTGGCCCGGTTCGGCCGCCGCGCCCGACGCTGGCGCAGCCGCGCTGGCGGCGGGCGAAGCCGGGGCCGAGCAGGCGCTCAGCAGGGCCAGGCCGCTGGCCAGCAGCAGCGGCAGACTGCGGCGCAGGCCGCGGGCGGAGGCAGTCGGGTGTGCGTGGTTCATGGCGTTCAGCGTACGACGGCTGTCAGCGTGCTGCCTGCCGGAACACGCAGCTGTTCCTGGTAGGTGCCTTGCGCATCAGGCTGACGCAGGAAGGGGAAATGGCCGCGCGCATTGAGGTTCACCGGCACCGTGGTGGGCAGGATCCGGGAAGACGCCAGGCTGCTGCCGTTGATCGCCGCCAGGGTGAAGCCCTGCTCCGTGCGCGCAGGCCAGCCAAAGCCGCTGGGGCTGTCTGCGGGCAGCAGGGCGATGTTCGCGCCCCAGCGCTGGACGGCAACGGGCAGCGTGGGACCGCCGGCCTGCTGGATGGCATTGCCCAGGACCTGCAGCGAATCGGTGGACGTGGTGTTGCTCAGCAGCTGCTTGTAGAAGCCCACGCCGTACTGGCGCACCAGATAGGCGCCCAGGCTGCCGTTGACGTCGTAGCCGAAGCAGGGCGCGGCGGTGTCGGCGCTCCAGGCGGCCGGATCGCAGTTGAAACCCGAGCGGGACAGCCAGGAGGGGACGCGTCCGCTGGCGATGGAGTTGAATCCCGGCGTGACGCGCTGGGCCACGATGTCTTCGCCCATCATGGCGCTCATTTCCTCCAGGAAGGTGTCGAATGCGTAGTCGGTTCCCGGCTTGGACAGCTGGACGCTGCGGCGGTAGAAGTTCGTCATGTGGACGAACTCATGGGACAGCGTGCTGATCTGGTTGGTCATGCCGGCGGCAGGGTCCAGGTACAGCGTCTCCGTGTCCATGTAGAAGGACAGCGATTGATTGCTGTACTTGAGGTCGGGGTTCGCCGGGTCCTGCTTGAAGTTGTTCAGAGACCAGAAATAGCCCAGCAGCCCGTACGGAGTGCGGTCTGGAACGAAATTCACGAACACGATGTCCAGGGGCTGGTCGGGGTCGATGAGGTCGCCGTAGGAGTGTGCTCCCCAGGGTTCGCCAGACAGCCCTGTGATCAGGGGGTAGACCGCGTCGGAGCCGCTGGTGAATCGCTGGACCAGCGTGTCGAGCATGGCATCGCTGACCTTGGCCGCGTCGTACTCGCTGTCTTCCAGCCAGACGTTGATGGTGCGGGTGCCGGTGGGCGTGGGCACGCTGGCCTGGCGCCTGAGCGTGGCCTGGCGGGTTTCGATGCGGGAGTCGCCGGGTTGGACGAACCAGCTGCGCTGGCTGCCCACGGGCAGGATCGCCGCTGCCTGCGGCTTGATGGATTGCCGCGCCTGCGTGTCCGCTGCCGTCAGGCGGGGCTTGAAGTTGCGGATGCGCTCGGGAATCTGGTTGACCGTTGTGGGTGCGGCGCTGAGGCTTTTCTGGGCCGTGGCGGTGGTCGCCGCGGGCGGTGTCAGCGTCAGGGCGGGCATGGGCACGCTGGCGTCGCCGTTGTTGGTGTAGATCAGCGTGACCTGCTTGCTGCCCAGGTTGGTCAGCGCCACAGGAATCTGCTGCTCGGCCTGCGTGGTGTTGGTGTAGCTCCAGACGCCCACGCCCTGGCCCGAATAGGTGGTGGCATTGGCCGCGCCGCAGGCCGTGCCCGAGCAGGCGGCCGTCAACTGGGAAGACGGGCCGGACGGCCCGCCGCCTCCACCGCCGCCGCAACCGGCCAGAACGGCGCCCAAAGCCAGTGCGATGGCGGTTTTGCTGTGCTGATGATCAAAGAACATGTTTTCCCTTCCTCTTGTGTGACCTGCTGCTGGAGATGTGGATTCTTGATCCGATATGGCGAGAGATGCTACCCGATGCGATCCGCATCGCTGTCCGGCAACGGCCGCACCGGCACTTGCAACTGCTCCACGAACCGCCGCGCCGCCAGCCCCAGCGGGCGCTCCTTGGACCACACCCAGTCGACGAACAGCTGGGTGCCGTTGCTGATGTTGCACAGCGGAATGCGCAGCAGCGCGCCCGTTTGCAGCAGGGGCTCGGCGACGCTGAAGGGCAGCCACCCCCAGCCCAGGCCGGCCGAGACCAGCGACAGGGCTGCCAGATGGCTGTCCGTGCGCCACAGCTGGTGCGAGAACACGAAGCGCGGATCGGTATGGGCCAGGTCGCGGCTGGCCAGCAGGATCTGGCGCGCGCCGGCCAGCTGGCCCACGTCCAGGCGTTGCTGCCCGTCCACGCCCAGTTGCCGGGCCAGCGGGTGCCTGGCCGCCATCACGGCGACCATGGTTTCCTGGCCCATCTCCTGGAAATCCTCGCGGCCGTCGATGGCCGGGCGCTCGAAGACCAGGGCCAGATGCGCGCGGCCCGAATGCAGTTCCTTGAGCGCATCGACCTGGGCGGCCACCAGCACCTCCACCTCCAGCCCCGGGAATTCCTCGACCAGCGGCTGCAGCGGCGCGGCCCAGGCCGTGGACAGCAGCTCGGGCGCGATCACCAGGGTCAGCCGCTCCTCCAGTCCCTGGTGCAGGGCCAGCGCCTGGTGGTTGAGCTGCTGCAGCTGGGCGGCCAGCAGCCGGGCCTGGGGCTCCAGTGCGCGCGCCGCCGCCGTGGGCCGGGGCTCGCGGCCGCTGCGGTCGAACAGCTGCAGGTCCAGCTCCGCCTCCAGCTGGGCGATGGCCATGCTCACGGCCGAGGGAACGCGGCCCAGCCGGCGCGCGGCAGCGGAAAACGAGCCGTGGTCCAGCACGGCAAGGAACAGCGGCACCTGGTCAGCGGGGAAGGACATGGCGGGAACCTGTCAGTTTTATTGAAAGAATCTGACTTTAACGTTCAATTCCGGACAAATAAACTGCGCCCCCTATGACCTTGCAGACACACAAAAAGGGCCTCCAGGGGCCCAAGCGCAAAGTGGTCTTCGTGACCCTGTATGAACTGATCGCCATCGCGGCCTCCAGCCTGCTGTTCATGGCCATCGGCCAGAGCGCCGGGCATTCGGGCGGCATGGCGATTGCCGCCTCCACGCTGGCCATCGTCTGGAACCTGACCTTCAATCACCTGTTCGAGCAATGGGAGGCGCGCCAGAGCGTCAAGGGCCGCTCGGTGATGCGCCGCGTGGTGCACGCCCTGGGCTTCGAGGGCGGGCTGGCCATGGTGCTGATCCCGCTGATGGCCTGGTGGTTCGGCGTCACGCTGTGGGAGGCCACGGTGATGGAGGCCGGCCTGCTGGTCTTCTTCCTGGTCTACACCTATGTCTTCAACTGGTGCTTCGACCATGTGTTCGGCCTGCCGGCCTCGGCCTCGGCATCCGCTGCGGTGGCCCCGCGTGCTCAGGGCGAGCCGGCCTGCAGCAATTGACCGGCCACGGCGGCGGCGGCCGTGCGGGTCTCCACGCCGAGTTTCTCGAAGATATGCTCCAGGTGCTTGTTCACCGTGCGCGGGCTCATGCCCAGGATGTCGGCGATGTCGCGGTTGGTCTTGCCCTTGCTCAGCCATGACAGCACCTCGGTCTCGCGCGGGGTGAGCGCCACCTGCTGCAGCCGGCGCGCGGCCGGCGTCTGCGGCGCCTCGTGGCTGAGCAGCACCATCGACTCCCCCAGGCCGCTGGCGCCCATGTGGCGCGCCAGCAGCTGGCGGCCATCGGCCAGGACCAGCGCCAGATCCTGGGGAGCGGGCTGGCCCTCCTGATCCGCCTGGCCGGGCTGATCCGGCTGGCGGGCGCCGGCCAGCCAGTCCCCGGCCGCCTCCAGCGGGAAGGGCTGGTCCGCAAAGGCCTCCTCCAGCCAGCGCGATGCCTGGGGCGAGCGCCAGGCCACGCGGCCCTGGCCGTCAAGCACCACCACGCCCAGCCCAGCCACGTCCACGGCCTCCTGCGCCTGGCGCGTGGCGCGGGCATTGCGCACATGGGTGGCCAGGCGCACCAGCACCTCGGGGATGCGCAGCGGCTTGACCACGTAGTCCACGCCACCGCTGGCAAAGCCGCGGATGATCTGGTCCGTGTCCGACAGGCCGGTCATGAACACCACGGGCACATGGGCCCAGGCCGGCGTGGCCTTGAGCGTGCGGCACAGCGTGAAGCCGTCCATGCCGGGCATCACGGCGTCCAGCAGCACGCCGTCGGGCACGGTGAGGGCGAAGCGCTGCAGGGCCTCGTCGGCGTCGCGGGCGGCGAGCACCGCGTAGCCTTCGGCGGCCAGCGCGTCGCACAGCATGCGCAGGCTGTCCAGCGCGTCGTCCACCACGAGGATGACGTGGGCGTTGTGAGGGGGGTGGCTGGGGGGGCTGCTGCTGTCGGCGGTCGTCATCTGTGGCCTTTGCGGGTTCTCATTCATCGGTCTCCTCTCTTTCTTCGTCTTCTTCATCCTCTTGCTCGGGCCGCGGCAGCATGCGCGCTAGCGCATCGAAGTCGAAGCGGTTCGCGCAGGCCTGCAGCGCATCGAGCAGCGCGGCATGCGCGGGCGCCTGCTGGCGCGCCTGGCGCAGGCGCTCGCGCAGGGCGGTGGCCTGGCCCGAGCGCGCCAGCCGGGCCAGGTCTTCACGCAGATCGGGCGGGAAGGGGACGGCTGACGGCGCCTCCTCTGCCTTGGCCTCTGCCTGCTCTGCACGCGGCGCCGGCAGCAGCAGCGGGCGGTTGTCATGCACCCATTCCAGCCGCAGCACGCGCTCGAGCACCTGCAGCAGCTCGGACTCGGTCACGGGCTTGGCGACAAAGCCCTGGCAGCGCGCATCGGCCAGGCGCGGCGGGTCGTTGTCGAACAGGTTGGCCGAGACGAAGACCACGGGCAGCTGCTGCGCTTCCCAGCGCGCGCGCAGCAGGGCGGCGGTCTGCCAGCCGTCCAGGTCGTCCATGCTGATGTCCAGCAGCACCAGGTCGGGCAGGCTTTGCTCCACGATCTCCAGGCACTCGCGGCCACTGGCGGCCTCGCGGATCTCGAAGCCCAGCGGCAGCAGCAGGCCGGCCAGCAGCTGGCGCTGCAGCGGCTGGTCGTCCACCACCAGCAGGGTGCGCCGGGGCGGCAGATAGCCGATGACGGTGTGCAGCGTGGCGGCGGCGCCCGGAGGGACCCAGGACGCGTCGGGCGCCATCTCGGGCAGGTACAGGCGCACGGTGAAGCAGCTGCCCTCGCCGGGCGTGCTGCTCAGGGTGAGCTGCCCGCCCATCAGCTCGGTCAGCAGATGGGTGATGGTCAGCCCCAGGCCCGTGCCCGCCTCGCTGACGCGCCGCCCCGCGCTGCCGCGCTCGAAGGGCACGAAGATGCGCTCCATGTCCTGCGGTTCGATCCCGATGCCGGTATCGATGACCTCGATGCGCGAGACATGGGGCCTGAAGTCCATGCGCAGCCGCACCTCGCCGCGTTGGGTGAAGCGCACGGCGTTGGACAGCAGGTTGATCAGGATCTGGCGCAGCCGCTTGGCGTCGGCCCGCACCCAGCGCGGCATGGTGCCCAGCGTCTCGACCGAGAACTGCAGCCCCCTGGCCTGTGCCTGGGGCCGCATCATGGCCTCGATGCCGTCGATCAGCGCGGGCAGGGGCAGGGGGGCGAGGTCCAGGCGCAGGCGGCCGGCCTCGATGCTGGCCAGCTCCAGCGATTCGTCGATCAGCGCGCGCAGGTGCTGGCCGCTGTGCTGCATGGTGGACAGGGTCTCGCGCACCCAGCCATCGACCTGCGGGCTCTTGAGCAGGATCTGCGTATAGCCCAGCAGGCTGTTGAGCGGCGAGCGCAGCTCGTGCGTCATGCCGGCCACATAGCGCGTCTTGGCCTGGCTGGCCTGCTCGGCATGGTCCTTGGCGGCCTGCAGCTCGGCATCGGTGCGCTTGTGGGCGGCGATCTCCTGCAGCAGCAGCTGGTTCTGGCGCTCGGACTCGTCCTGCGCCATGCGCCGGCTGTCCGTGCTCAGCACCACCCACCAGGCGGCCACGGCGCACAGCAGGGCCAGCAGCGCGAAGACCTTGAGGAAGGGGATGCGCAGCGCGCCGCCATCGACGCTGCCTGCCTGCAGGCTTTCCTGCATGTAGACCACGCCCACCATGAAGGCCGTCACCGCGCACAGCGACAGCATCACCACCAGGTACTGGCCCGCGCGGAAGTTCACCTTGGTCGCCCAGCGCGGCGGCAGCAGGGCCGAGGCCAGCGCATGCAACTGCTCGCCCGCGCGCGATCCGGTCTTGCAGCGGTCATGGCAGCGCGACTCCAGCGAGCAGCACAGCGAGCAGATGGGCGCGCCGTAGGCGGGGCAGTGCGCCATGTCCTCGGATTCGAAATGCTTCTGGCAGACGGCGCAGCGCACGGTCTCGCCGGGCTTCCACAGGTTGCCTGCGGGCCGCGCCAGGTAGTAGCGCCCGCCCGTCAGCCAGGCCAGCAGCGGCGACAGCAGCATGGACAGCGCCAGCGCGATGAAGGGCGAGAACGCGGCCGCCGTCTCGCCCAGCAGGCCCGCATAGGCGCAGCAGGCCACGGCGGCGGCCAGCAGCATGGCGCCCGGGCCCACGGGATTGAAGTCGTACAGATGGGCGCGGCGGAACTCGATGCCCGGCGGGCTCAGACCCAGCGGCTTGTTGATGACCAGGTCGGCCACCAGCGCGCCCACCCAGGCGATGGCCACGTTGCTGTAGATGGTCAGCACCTTCTCCAGCGCGCCGAACACGCCCAGCGTCATCAGCAAGGTGGCGATGACCACGTTGAACACCATCCAGACCACGCGCCCCGGATGGCTGCGCGTGATGCGCGCGAAGAAGTTGGACCAGGCAAGCGACCCCGCGTAGGCATTGGTCACGTTGATCTTGACCTGCGAGATGACCACGAAGACCACGGTCACCGCCACGGCCAGCCCCGGCAGTCCCAGGGCCTGCAGCACCTGCTGGAAGCCCACCAGGAACATCTGCGTGGGCTCGGCCGCGCGCGAGGCGTCCACCCCCTCCAGCTGCATGGCCGCGAAGGCGAGAAACGCGCCGCCCGCCATCTTGAGCATGCCCATCACGGCCCAGCCCGGCCCGGCCACCAGCACCGCGCCCCACCAGCGTAGGCGGTTGGCCCGGGTGCGCGGCGGCAGAAAGCGCAGGAAGTCCACCTGCTCGCCGATCTGCACCACCAGCGCGAAGATCACGGCCGCCGCCGCGCCGAACATCAGCGGATCGAACTGGCTGCTGCCCGAGCGCAGGCCGGTGAGGCTGGCGAAGTCGCGGTACAGCTGGGGCTGGGACAGCGCCATCCACACGAAGGGCAGCACCAGCAGGAACAGCCACAGCGGCTGCGTCCAGGCCTGCAGGCGCGAGATCAGCGTGATGCCGCGCATGGCCAGCGGCAGCACCACCAGGGCCGACAGCGCATAGCACCACTGCAGCGGCCAGTCCACCACCAGCTGCAGGGCCAGCGCCATGATGGCCGCCTCCAGCGCGAAGAAGATGAAGGTGAAGACGGCGTAGATCAGCGAGGTGATGGTCGAGCCCAGGTAGCCGAAGCCCGCGCCCCGCGTCAGCAGGTCCATGTCCAGTCCGTAGCGCGCCGCGCAGACGGCGATGGGCAGCCCCGTCAGGAAGATCACCAGGCCCACGGTGACGATGGCCCACATGGCGTTGGCAAAGCCGTAGTTCAGCGCAATGGCGCCGCCGATCGCCTCCAGCGCCAGGAAGGACAGCGAGCCGAAGGCCGTGTTGGCCACGCGGAACTCGCTCCAGCGCCGAAAGCTGCGCGGCGTGTAGCGCAGCGCGTAGTCCTCCATGGTCTCGTCGGCCACCCAGGCGTTGTATTCGCGCCGGAACCGAAAGATGGTCTGCGGCGCGGGCGAGGTGCTGGCGGGGCTGTCGGGCGGGGGTGCGGAGTGCATTCCCAGGTCTAGCAAGAAACGTGCGGGGCCAATGCTGGCGCGGCTTTCAAGAGGAGTGCGTGGGGTGCGTACGCAGATGGCTACGTCAATTGACGTATGGGCGGTTTCAAGGGTTCTTCCTAATCTTGGACCCAGCGCGGAAACAAGCCGTAACCGCAACGCCAGTTTTCAGCCACTTGCAGATCACCCAACCGATCCTTACAGGAGAGTCACCATGAGCCACCCCTCCGACCCCCGCACACCTGGTTCCCCCGGCACGGAAATGGGCCGCCGCCGCGTCCTGCAGGCGCTTGGCGCCGCCTCGGTGGCCGGGCTGCCGGCCTGGTCCTTCGCCCAGCCCACGGCCCAGGTCAACACCACCAAGCTGGCCGTGACCGATACCGAAGTCGTCGTGGGCCAGCTGCACTCGGCCACGGGCACCATGGCGATCTCCGAGACCGGCTCCATCCAGGCCGAGCAACTGGCCATCGACCAGATCAACGCCATGGGCGGCATCCTGGGCCGCAAGATCCGCGTGATCAAGGAAGACGGCGCCTCCGACTGGCCCACCTTCGCCGAGAAGTCCAAGAAGCTGCTCATCAACGACCGCTGCGCCGCCGTCTTCGGCTGCTGGACCAGCGCCTCGCGCAAGGCCGTGCTGCCCGTGTTCGAGAAGGAGAACGGCCTGCTGTACTACCCCACCTTCTACGAAGGCCTGGAGCAGTCCAAGAACGTGATCTACACGGGCCAGGAAGCCACGCAGCAGATCCTGTACAGCCTGGACTGGGCCAAGGCCGAGAAGAAGGCCAAGACCTTCTTCCTGATCGGCTCGGACTACATCTGGCCGCGCACCTCCATGAAGATCGCGCGCAAGCACATCGAGAACTTCCAGAAGGGCAAGGTCGTCGGCGAGGAGTACTACCCGCTGGGCAGCACCAACTTCGGCTCGCTGGTCAACAAGATCAAGCTGCAAAAGCCGGACTGCATCTTCGTGGCCGTGGTGGGCGGCTCCAACGTGGCCTTCTACAAAGCGCTCAAGGCCGCAGGCATCACGGGTGACAAGCAATTGCTGGTCACGCTGTCGGTGACCGAGGACGAGATGACCGGCGTGGGCGGCGAGAACTTCACGGGCTTCTACTCCTCGATGAAGTACTTCCAGACGCTGGACAACGAGAACAACAAGAAGTTCGTGGCCGCCTTCAAGGCCAAGTACGGCCCCAATGCCGTCATCGGCGACGTCACCCAGGCCGGCTACCTGGGCCCCTGGCTGTGGAAGGCCGCCGTGGAAAAGGCCAAGAGCTTCGACGTGGACAAGGTGGTGGCCGCATCGCCGGGGCTGGAGCTCAAGACCGCGCCCGAAGGCTACGTGAAGGTGGACGCCAACCACCACCTGTGGAGCAAGTCGCGCATTGCCGTGGGGCAGCCGGACGGCACGTTCAAGGTGGTCTCGGAATCTCCGGAATTGATCAAACCCGATCCCTTCCCCAAGGGTTACCAGTAAGTCCTGATCCGTTCAGGCAGGTGATGCGTGGCGGCCTGCGGCCTGGTGGGCGGGCCGCCGCGTGAACCGTTTCCCCCTCTCCCGATTGGCTTGCGCGCAGGAGCAGCACCATGAGTTTTTCCGACATGATGAACATCGGCCTGATGCAGGGCTTCGCGGGGCTGAGCCTGTTCGCCGTGCTGCTGCTGATGGGCCTGGGCCTGGCCATCATCTTTGGCCAGATGGGCGTGATCAACATGGCGCATGGCGAGTTCATGACCATTGGCGCCTACACCATCTACCTGGGCTCCACGCTCACTGCGCAGCACGCGCCCGAGTTCATGCCCTACTACTTCCCGCTGGCCATCGTGGCCGCCTTCCTGTTCGCCTTCGCGGCCGGCTGGCTGGTGGAGTGGGGGCTGATCCGCCACCTCTACAAGCGCCCGCTGGACACGCTGCTGGCCACCTGGGGCGTGAGCCTGGCGCTGCAGCAGTGCTTTCGCACCTTCATCGGCCCCAAGGAAGTCAGCCCCACCCTGCCTGACTGGCTGATGGGCTCGTGGGCGCCGGCCGAGGGGCTGGACATTCCCATCAACGGCCTGTTCGTGCTGGCGCTGACCGCGGTGGTCACGGCCGGCGTGCTGATCGCGCTGCACAAGAGCCGCTGGGGCCTGCGCGTGCGTGCCACGGTCAGCAACCGCGTGATGGCCAATGCCATCGGCATCGACACCAAGAAGACCGACCGCCTGACCTTTGCCATCGGCTGCGGCATTGCAGGCGTGGCGGGCGCGGCCTTCACCACCATCGGCTCCACCGGCCCCACCTCGGGCTCGCTGTACATCGTGGACGCCTTCCTGGTGGTCACCTTCGGCGGCGCGGCCAGCCTGCTGGGCACCGTGGTCTCGGCCTTCGGCATTGCACAGACGCAGTCCATCACCGAGTTCTTCCTCGCGGGCTCCATGGCCAAGGTGATCACGCTGTCGCTGATCGTCTTCATCCTGATGCTGCGTCCCCAGGGCCTGTTCGCGTCCAAGGTGCGGCGCTGATCCCGGCGCCGGCCCTGTCCACGAATTTCCCCGCGTTTCCCCGATTTCCCCTGAGTTCACCGGAGTCATTCCATGCAAGCCCTCAAAGCCTGGATACAGCGCTACCAGCTCGCCAGCCTGGTGCTGCTCACCGTCCTGCTGGCGGTGGTGCTGCCCCTGGCGCTGGACATCTTCCGCCTCAACCTGGTCGGCAAGTACCTGACCTATGCCTTCGTCGCCATCGGCCTGGTCATGGTCTGGGGCTATGGCGGCGTGCTCAGCCTGGGTCAGGGCGTGTTCTTCGGCCTGGGCGGCTACGCCATGGCCATGTTCCTGAAGCTGGAGGCGTCCGACCCCATCAGCACCAAGATCCAGTCCACGCCCGGCATCCCCGACTTCATGGACTGGAACCAGCTGACCGAGCTGCCCTCGTTCTGGCTGCCCTTCAAGAGCCTGCCGTTCTCGCTGGCCGCCGTCATCGCCGTGCCCACGCTGCTGGCCTGGCTCATCAGCTTCGCCATGTTCAAGCGCCGCGTGGGCGGGGTGTACTTCGCCATCATCACGCAGGCCGTGGCGCTGATCGTCACCGTGCTCATCATCGGCCAGCAGGGCTACACGGGCGGCGTCAACGGCATGACCGACCTCAAGACCCTGTGGGGCTGGGACACGCGCACGGACAGCGCCAAGTACATCCTCTACTACGTCTGCGTGGCCCTGCTGATCGGCGCCATCGTGCTGTGCCGCTGGATTCAGACCGGCAAGGTGGGCACCCTGCTGCTGGCCATGCGCGACAAGGAAGACCGCGTGCGCTTTTCCGGCTACGACGTGGCCAACTTCAAGGTCTTCGTGTTTTGCCTGGCCGCTGCGCTGTCGGGCATAGGCGGCGCCATGTTCACACTGCAGGTGGGCTTCATGTCGCCCAGCTTCGTGGGCATCGTGCCCTCCATCGAGATGGTCATCTACGCCGCCGTGGGCGGGCGCATGAGCCTGGTGGGCGCCGTGTACGGCACGCTGCTGGTCAACGCGGGCAAGACCTATTTCTCGGAGAGCTTCCCGGACCTGTGGCTGTTCCTCATGGCGGGCCTGTTCATCGGCGTGACCATGGCCTTCCCGATGGGGCTGGCCGGCCTGTGGGAAAGCCGCATCGTTCCGTGGTGGAACAGCCGCCGCAAGGGCACGGCACCTGCCGCAGCGCAGGGAGCCCAGGCAGCACCTGCCCCGGCCCCGGCCGCCACCAAGCCCACGTCCGCCCTGTCCGAAGGCATGGGCCGCCAGGGCGCCTGAACCACAGCGGGAGCACACCATGAGCAATACCGACTTCACGCTGGCCGTGGAAGACCTGACGGTCTCCTTCGACGGCTTCAAGGCCATCGACGCGCTGAACCTGTACATCGACAAGAACGAGCTGCGCGTCATCATCGGCCCCAACGGCGCGGGCAAGACCACGCTGCTGGACCTGATCTGCGGCAAGACCCGCGCCACGGCCGGCAGCATCAAGTTCAAGAACGAGGAACTCACGCGCATGGCCGAGCACAAGCGCGTGCGCCTGGGGATCGGGCGCAAGTTCCAGACGCCGTCCATCTACGAGAACCTCTCGGTCTTCCAGAACCTGGAGGTCTCCTACCCGCAAGGCCGCTCGGTCTTCGGCGCGCTGGCCTTCAAGTGCACGGAGGCGGTGCGCGACCGCGTGCAGGCCGTGGCCGCCGACATCGGCCTAGACGAGCGCCTGGACACCGAGGCCGGCCTGCTCAGCCACGGCCAGAAGCAGTGGCTGGAGATCGGCATGCTGCTCATGCAGGAGCCCGAGCTGCTGATGCTGGACGAGCCCATCGCCGGCATGAGCGCCCGCGAGCGCGAGCTGACGGCCGAGCTGCTGCAGCGCATCTGCAAGAACCGCTCCGTCATCGTCATCGAGCACGACATGGAGTTCGTCGCGCGCATCGCGCACAAGGTCACCGTCATGCACCAGGGAAAGATCCTCGCCGAGGGTCCCATGGACAAGGTGCAGGCCGACCCCAAGGTCATCGACGTCTACCTCGGCCACTGAGGCACGCACAAGGAATTCACATGCTGCAAGTCAAGGATCTGTACGTGGCCTATGGCCAGAGCGAGGCGCTGCACGGCATCAGCTTCGAGGGCCGCGAGAACGAAACCGTGGCTATCATGGGCCGCAACGGCATGGGCAAGACCACGCTGTTCAAAAGCCTGATGGGCGTCATGCCCGCCAAGAGCGGCCAGATCACCGTGGCCGGCCAGGACGTCACGAAGGACGAGAGCTTCCGGCGCGTGGCCAAGGGCATCGCCTACGTGCCCCAGGGCCGCATGATCTTCCCCACGCTGACCGTGGAAGAGAACATACAGACGGGCCTGGAGAACGCGAAGACGCGCCAGGTGCCCGACGACATCTACGCCCTGTTCCCCGTGCTCTGGGACATGCGCCGGCGCAAGGGCGGCAACCTCTCGGGCGGACAGCAGCAGCAGCTGGCCATTGCGCGCGCCCTGGTCACCGACCCCAAGGTGCTGCTGCTGGACGAGCCCACCGAGGGCATACAGCCTTCCATCATCAAGGACATCGCCAAGGCGCTCAACGAGATCCGCAAGCTGCGCCGCATCACCATCGTGGTCAGCGAACAGGTGCTTTCCTTCGCCATGGATGTGGCCGACCGGCTGTTCGTCATCGAGGGCGGGCGCCTGGTCCATGAGACGGCCAGAGCAGATACCGATGAACAGCGCATCAAGTCCTACCTCTCTGTATGAAGCACCCCCTGAGCGGCTGCGCCGCTTCCCCCTCTCTCGCATGCGGGAGGGGGACGACACCCTCGGTGCGGGGCGGCCCTTCCTTGGTGTCCCTGGGTTGTGCCGTGCCGGTTTCATTCACCGCGGTCGATGCAGGCGCCGAGTTCCTCTCTTTTTCCACTGCCATCGCAAGGAGCACACCATGGCCGAAACCCTGATCAAGGTCGATCTCAACCAGTCCCCCTACGACAACCCGCAGGTGCACAACCGCTGGCATCCCGACATTCCCATGGCGGTCTGGGTGGAGCCGGGCGCGGAGTTCAAGCTGGAGACCTATGACTGGACCGGCGGCGCCATCAAGAACGACGACAGCGCCGAAGACGTGCGCGACGTGGACCTGTCCACCGTCCACTTCCTGTCCGGCCCCGTGGGCGTCAAGGGCGCGCAGCCCGGCGACCTGCTGGTGGTGGACCTGCTGGACATCGGCGCGCGCGACGACAGCCTCTGGGGCTTCAACGGCTTTTTCTCCAAGCAAAATGGCGGCGGCTTCCTGGACGAGCATTTCCCGCTGGCCCAGAAGTCCATCTGGGACTTCCACGGCATGTTCACCAAGAGCCGCCACATCCCCGGCGTCAACTTCGCAGGCCTCATCCACCCGGGCCTGATCGGCTGCCTGCCCGACCCCAAGATGCTGGCCAGCTGGAATGAGCGCGAGACCGGCCTCATCGCCACCGACCCCGACCGCATTCCCGGCCTGGCCAACCCGCCCAACGCCACCACCGCCCACATGGGCCAGATGCAGGGCGAGGCCCGCGACAAGGCCGCCGCCGAAGGCGCGCGCACCGTGCCGCCGCGCGAGCACGGCGGCAACTGCGACATCAAGGACCTCTCGCGCGGCTCGCGCGTGTTCTTCCCCGTCTACGTGGACGGCGCGGGCCTGAGCGTGGGCGACCTGCACTTCAGCCAGGGCGATGGCGAGATCACCTTCTGCGGCGCCATCGAGATGGCCGGCTGGGTGCACATGAAAGTCAGCCTCATCAAGGGCGGCATGGCCAAGTACGGCATCAAGAACCCCATCTTCAAGCCCAGCCCCATGACGCCCAACTACAAGGACTACCTGATCTTCGAAGGCATCTCGGTGGACGAAAAGGGCAAGCAGCACTACCTGGACGTGACCGTGGCCTACCGCCAGGCCTGCCTGAACGCCATCGAGTACCTGAAGAAATTCGGCTACAGCGGCGCCCAGGCCTACTCGCTGCTGGGCACGGCGCCCGTGCAGGGCCATATCAGCGGCGTGGTGGACGTGCCCAATGCCTGCGCCACGCTGTGGCTGCCCACGGAGATCTTCGACTTCGACATCAATCCCACGGCCGAGGGACCACAGAAGATCATCACGGGCGGGGTGGATCTGCCCATCGCCCAGGACAAGTAAGCCCGGCATACGACACCCGCTATCCACCATCCGCCAGAGGCCGCCCATGCCCACCTATGACTACCACTGCACCGCATGCGGCGGCTTCGACGCGCTGCGCAGCCTCTCGCAGCGCAACGAGCCCGCGCCCTGCCCCAGCTGCGAGGCGGCCTCGCCCCGCGTCTTCGTCAGCGCGCCGCGCCTGGCCTGCACCAGCCCCGAACAGCGCCGCGCCCATGACACCAACGAGCGCGCCCGGCACGAGCCCAGGCGCTCACGCGATGTGGCCGAGGGCAGCTACGCGCGCATGCGCCACCCTTCGGGCTGCGGCTGCTGCAGCGGCGCCAGCAAGCGCGGCTCCACGGTCACGGCGCCCAACGGCGCCAAGACCTTCCCGACCAAGCGGCCCTGGATGATCAGCCACTGACCGCGGCCCCTGCGCCGCACCAATGACAAAGGCCCGCGACGCGGGCCTTTGTCCTGCCTGGCCGTACCGCTCAGTGCACGGCGCCGATGAAGCCCGCCAGCTCCGGCGTCTGCGGGTTGGCGAACAGCTGCTTGGCCGGGCCGCTTTCGTGGATCAGGCCCTGGTGCATGAACACCAGCTGGTCGCCCACGTCCCGGGCAAAGCGCATCTCGTGCGTGACCATGATCAGCGTCATGCCCTCGGCGGCGAGCTGCTTGACCACGGCCAGCACCTCGTTGACCAGCTCCGGGTCCAGTGCCGAGGTGATCTCGTCGCACAGCAGCACCTTGGGCTGCATGGCCAGCGCGCGTGCAATGGCCACGCGCTGCTGCTGGCCGCCGCTGAGCTGGTCGGGGTAGCTGTCGTACTTGTCGCCCAGGCCGACCTTGGCCAGCATCTGGCGCGCCAGCGCCGCCGCCTCGGGCTTTTTCACGCCCTTGACCACGGTGGGCGACAGGGCCACGTTCTCGCCCGCCGTCAGGTGGGGGAACAGGTTGAACTGCTGGAACACCATGCCCACGTTCAGGCGCAGCGCGCGCAGCTGGGCGGGCGAGGGCGCGCTGCCCTCCGAGCCCTTGAGCACGGCGTCGTCCACCACGATCTGGCCGGACTGGATGGCCTCCAGCCCGTTGATGGAGCGCAGCAGCGTGCTCTTGCCCGAGCCGCTGCGGCCGATGATGGCGACCACCTGGCCGCTGTCCACGCTCAGGTCCACGCCCTTGAGCACATGGTTGTTGCCGTAATGCTTGTGAACGGCGCGCACATCAACGAGCGGCATAGAGTTTCTTCTCCAGATGGGATGCGTAGAGGGACAGGGGCCAGCACAGCAGGAAGTAGCCTGCGGCGACCAGGCCGTAGATGAGGAAGGGCTGGAAGGTGGCGTTGGCCAGCATGGAGCCGAGCTTGGTCAGCTCGCTGAAGCCGATGATCGAGGCCACGGCCGTGCCCTTGATGATCTGCACCGAGAAGCCGACCGTGGGCGCTATCGACAGGCGCAGCGCCTGCGGCAGCACCACATGGCGCATCTGCTGCAGGTAGCCCATGGCCAGGCTGGAGGAGGCTTCCCACTGGCCGCTGGGGATGGACTCCACGCAGCCGCGCCAGACCTCGGCCAGGTAGGCGCTGGTATACAGCGTCAGGCCGATGGCGGCCGCCGTCCAGGGCGAGATGTCCAGGCCGGCCATGGACGAGCCGAAGAACACGATGAACATCTGCATCAGCAGCGGCGTGTTCTGGAAGGCCTGGATATACGCCTTGGCCAGGCGGCGCAGGTTCTGGCTGCGGCCCACGCGGGCGAACAGCACCAGCAATCCGGTGGCGCCGCCCAGCACGAAGGCCAGCAGCGACAGCGCCAGCGTGGCCAGCAGGCCCTCGGCCAGCTTGGCCAGGATGGGCAGCAGGGGAATATCGGCAATCATGCGGCGTCTCCGGCAGTGGTTGCAGGTGCAGCAGGTGCAGCGGGCCGGGCTGCACGCGGCGTGCGGCGGCCCACCACGAAGCGCTGGCCTATCCAGGCCAGCAACTGGCGCAGTGCCAGGGCCAGCACGAAGTACGCCGCCGTCACCACCAGGTAGGTCTCGAACGCGCGGAAGTTGCGCGACTGGATGAAGTTGGCGGCGAAGGTCAGGTCCTGGGCGGCGATCTGCGAGACCACCGAGGTGCCCAGCATCACGATCACGATCTGGCTGCTCAGCGAGGGCCAGACCCGCTGCAGCGCAGGACGCAGCACCACATGGCGGAAGACCGCCCAGCGGCCCATGCCCAGCGCGCCAGCGGCTTCCAGCTGGCCGCGCGGCGTCTCCTGGATGCCGGCGCGCACGATCTCGGTGATGTAGGCGCCCAGGTTGATCACCGTGGTCAGCAGGCAGGCCTGCCATTCGTTGATCTGCACGCCCAGCGAAGGCAGGCCGAAGAACACGAACATCAGCTGCACCAGGAAGGGCGTGTTGCGTATGCCCTCCACGTACACCTTGAACAGCCAGTGCAGCGGCGCAATGCGCCAGGCGCGGCTGACGCCGCCGGCCACGCCGATGGCGCCGCCCAGCACGGCGCCCGCTGCCGTCAGCGCCAGCGTGAAGCCTGCGCCCTGTGCCAGCAGGCCGCTGTAGTCGAACACGGCGCCGAAGTCGAATTGATAGGCCATGGAAGGATTTCCGGGAGCAGGGGCGCAGCGGTTACAGGGTGGCGGGCAGCGGCATCTTCATCCAGCGCTGGGACAGGCCGGTCAGGCGGCCGTCGGCCTTGAGCTTGGTGATGATGGCGTCCACCTTCTGCAGCAGCGCCGGCTCGCCCTTGGCCACGCCGATGTAGCAGGGCGTGTCCTCGACCGCGAACTTCACGTCCAGCTGACGCAGCCTGGTGCGCTCGTTCACGGCGTTGGCCACGATGTTGCCCAGCGTCACCAGCTGCACCTGGCCCGTCAGATAGCTTTGCGCGGTGGCGTTGTTGTCCTCGTAGCGCTTGATGGTGGCCGAGGCCGGCGCCACCTGCGTGAGGGCCAGGTCCTCGGTGGAGCCGCGCGTCACGCCCACGGTCTTGCCGGCCAGGTCGGCAGGGGCCTTGATGCTCACGTCCTTGGGGCCGTAGACGCTCTTGGGGAAGGGCGCATAGGCCTGGGTGAAGTCGATCACCTTGGCGCGCTCGGCGTTCTTGCCCAGGCTGGAGATGACGATGTCGGCCTTGCCCGTGGTCAGGAAGGGGATGCGGTTGGTGCTGGTCACGGGCACCAGCTCCACCTTCACGCCCAGCTCCTGGGCCACCAGGGCGGCCATGTCGATGTCATAGCCCTGCAGCTTCAGGTCGGTGCCCAGCGAGCCGAAGGGCGGGAAGTCCTGCGGAATCGCCACGCGCAGCACGCCGGCCTTCTGGATGTTGGCCAGCATGTCGGCATGGGCTGCGCCGCCCAGGCCGGCAGCGGCCAGGGTGGCGGCCGCCAGGGCGGTGCGGATGAATGCGCGGCGGGGTGTCAGGGAGGAAGTCATGCGAAAGCTCCTTCGGAAGGTGGGGTGAGGCGAAAGGAAAGCGGGTCAGGGTCGGGCGCAGATGTATCGGGCGGCGTTGCGTCGGGCGCCGTCGTGTCGTCCGGTGTGTCGAGATCGATGCCGCTGCGCCTTGCGGCCGACAGCAGGTGGGCGCGCATGGCGCCCGCGGCACCCGGCGCATCGCCGGCGCAGACGGCCTGCACGATGGCGTCGTGCTCGCGCACGGGCTGGTCGTCGGCGCCACTCCAGGCAAACGGCAGGCGCAGGCTGTGGCTGATGGCCAGCTCCAGCTGGCGCGCCATGGCCACCAGGCCCGGGTTGCCCGACAGCTGGGCCAGCAGCAGGTGGAACTGCAGATCGGCGTCGGCGGCGGCCAGCAGGTCGCTGCGGTCCAGGGCGTGGGCCAGCTGGGGCTGGGTCCATTGCAGCTGGCGCAGGCCGCTGTCGTCGGCGCGCACGGCCGCCAGAGCGGCCCAGCCGGGCTCCAGCACCAGGCGCAGCTCGATCAGCTGGCGCGGCGACAGCGTGCCCAGCGCCGGGGTGGCATAGGCGCGGTGCATGCGTGCACGGCCGCTGTGCGGGCCGTTGATGCGCACGCCCTTGCCCGGCTGGATCTCGACCAGGCCCAGGGCCTCCAGCATGGACAGCGCCTCGCGCAGCGAAGCGCGGCTGATGCCCAGCTGCCGGGCCAGCTCGCGCTGCGGCGGCAGCTGGCTGCCGCCGGGATAGTGGCCGCTCAGGATGTGCTGCTGCAGCGTCTGGGCCATCGAGATCGGAATGCTTTGCATGGGCTGGCGCGGGTGGAGGGTTTTGGCCTGACTGGTCAGACCACGTACCCAGCAGATAGCGAATTGCGTGCCAGATGCAAAAAAAGGAGCGTTGTCCTCAGGCGTTGCAAAGAATCCGGGGCGATGGGGTATCGACAATCCGCCCCGAAGGCGCTGCCGGCGGCCCGCGCTGCCGCGCTTTGGTGCAGTGCCGCATGGCTTTGTGCAGGCCTGCCCCGAATGCGGGCGTAAAACCCGCACTGCAGGCCGCCGCCAGCCGCCGTAGAATCCCGGGCTTTGGCCCGAGGAGCGTTGCAGCGCGGCACCCGCCCATCCGTACACCGGATCGCGTGCCGCGTCAGGCTTGGGCCTGGTGCAGGTTCCCGGCCGGACCGCGCCCACGGTGCCAACGACGCTCACCTGTTGCCATGCCGTTTTTGCAGGTGAGCTTGATGTCGTCCTCTTTCACTCCCCCTCCCATGCGTCTGTCGGGCCTGGAGCCCGTCTCCATCGGCGAGGGCACGCTGTTCGTCAACGTGGGCGAGCGCACCAACGTCACGGGCTCCAAGGCCTTTGCGCGCATGATCCTCAACGAGCAGTACGAGGAAGCGCTGTCCGTGGCACGCCAGCAGGTGGAAAACGGCGCCCAGGTGATCGACGTGAACATGGACGAGGCCATGCTGGACAGCAAGGCCGCCATGGTGCGCTTCCTGAACCTCATCGCCTCCGAGCCCGACATCGCCAAGGTGCCGGTCATGGTGGACAGCTCCAAGTGGGAGGTCATCGAGGCCGGACTGCGCTGCCTGCAGGGCAAGGGCATCGTCAACTCCATCTCCATGAAGGAAGGCCTGGATGAATTCAAGCGCCAGGCCCGGCTGATCAGGCGCTACGGTGCGGCCGCCGTGGTCATGGCCTTCGACGAGAAGGGCCAGGCCGACACCTACCAGCGCAAGATCGAGATCTGCGAGCGCGCCTACCGCATCCTGGTGGACGAGGTGGGCTTCCCGCCCGAAGACATCGTCTTCGACCCCAACATCTTCGCCGTGGCCACCGGCATCGAGGAGCACGACAACTACGCCGTGGACTTCATCGAGGCCGTGCGCTGGATCAAGAAGAATCTGCCCGGCGCCAAGGTCTCGGGCGGCGTCTCCAACGTGAGCTTCAGCTTCCGCGGCAACGACCCCGTGCGCGAGGCCATCCACACCGTGTTCCTGTACCACGCCATCTCGGCGGGCATGGACATGGGCATCGTCAACGCCGGCATGGTCGGCGTCTATGACGACCTGGAGCCCCAGCTGCGCGAGCGCGTGGAAGACGTGGTGCTCAACCGCCGCCCTGACGCCGCCGAGCGCCTGCTGGAGATTGCCGACGCAGCCAAGGGCGCCGCCAAGGACGACAGCAAGAAGCTCGAATGGCGCGGCACGCCCGAGAACCCGAAGACCGTGGGCGAGCGCCTGTCGCACGCCCTGGTGCACGGCATCACCGACTTCATCGTCACCGACACCGAAGAGGCCTACCAGCAGATCGTGGTGCAGGGCGGCGGCCGCCCGCTGCACGTGATCGAAGGCCCGCTCATGGACGGCATGAACATCGTGGGCGACCTGTTCGGCGCCGGCAAGATGTTCCTGCCCCAGGTGGTCAAGTCGGCGCGCGTGATGAAGCAGGCCGTGGCCCATCTCGTGCCCTACATCGAAGAGGAAAAGCGCCAGCAGGAAGCGGCGGGCCTGGACGTGTCCAGCAAGGGCAAGATCGTCATCGCCACCGTCAAGGGCGACGTGCACGACATCGGCAAGAACATCGTCACCGTGGTCCTGCAGTGCAACAACTTCGAGGTCATCAACATGGGCGTGATGGTGCCCTGCCATGAGATCCTGGCCCGGGCCAAGGCCGAGGGCGCGGACATCATCGGCCTGTCGGGCCTGATCACGCCCAGCCTCGAAGAGATGCAATACGTCGCCGGCGAGATGCACAAGGACGACTACTTCCGCATCAAGAAGATTCCGCTGCTGATCGGCGGCGCCACCTGCTCGCGCGTGCACACCGCCGTCAAGATCGCGCCCAAGTACGAAGGCCCCGTGGTCTACGTGCCCGATGCCTCGCGCAGCGTCAGCGTGGCCCAGAGCCTGCTGGGCGAGAACAAGGGCAACTACCTGGCCGAGATCCAGGCCGACTACGACAAGGTCCGCACCCAGCACGCCAACAAGAAGAAGACACCGCTGTGGCCTCTGGCAAAGGCCCGCGCCAACGCCACGCCCGTGGACTTTTCCCAGTCCCCCGTGGCGCCGCGCGCCCTGGGCCGGCGCGTGTTCCGCAACTTCGACCTGGCCGAGATCGCCGAGTACATCGACTGGGGCCCGTTCTTCCAGACCTGGGATCTGGCCGGCCCCTATCCGGCCATCCTCGACGACGAGATCGTCGGCGTCGAGGCGCGCAAGGTGTTGGCCGACGGCCAGGCCATGCTCAAGAAGATCATCGAAGGCCGCTGGCTGCAGGCCAACGGCGCCATCGGCCTGTTCCCTGCCAACCGCGTGGGCGATGACATCGAGTTCTATGCCGACGAGTCCCGCAGCCAGGTGCTGATGACCTGGTACGGCATGCGCCAGCAGACCGAAAAGCAGATGGTGGAAGGCCCGGATGGCCAGCCCGTGATGCGCCCCAGCCGCTGCCTGTCCGACTTCGTGGCCACCAAGGAATCGGGCATCCACGACTACGCGGGCCTGTTCGCCGTCACGGCCGGCATCGGCGCCGAGAAGAAGGACAAGGAGTTCGAAGACGCGCTGGACGACTACTCCGGCATCATGTTCAAGGCCCTGGCCGACCGCCTGGCCGAGGCCTTCGCCGAATGCCTGCACCAGCGCGTGCGCAAGGACCTGTGGGGCTATGCGCCCGACGAGGACCTCAGCAACGAAGCGCTGATCAAGGAACAGTACAAGGGCGTGCGCCCCGCGCCCGGCTACCCGGCCTGCCCCGACCACAGTGCCAAGACCGACCTCTTCGCCGTGCTCAAGGCCGACGAGATCGGCATGACGCTGACCGAAAGCCTGGCCATGAACCCGGCCTCCAGCGTCAGCGGCTTCTACATCGGCCACCCCGACTCCGTCTACTTCAACGTCGGCGAGATCGGCGAGGACCAGCTCGCCGACATGGCCGCGCGCCGGGGCATGGACATTGAGGAGCTGCGCCGGTTGCTGGCGCCGAATCTGGGGTGAGAACGTTTGTCCGCGCGGACTGGTGCCGCGCGTTGCAAGAAAAAAGCCAGGGCATGCCCTGGCTTTTTTATGGACGCCGCCGCAGCGGCATTCAGCGCTCGATCAGAGCCCGATTTCCTTGTTGTACGCCTTGCGCGCCGCCACGGCCGTGTCCGTGAAGTCGGTGAACACGCCGTCGATGCCCAGGCGGTAGTAGGTCAGGTATTCCTGCACGGGGTCGCCCTTGTACAGGCCGGCCAGGCGGCCTGGCTCGTTGCGGAAGGTGAAGCTGTGCACGATCAGGCCGGCCTTGTGGGCGTCGCGGATCAGGCCCGTGTCCTTGACGGTGTTCACGTCCTTGAGGCCGGCGCCGTCCTTGTAGGGCACGACGGAGTGGGCCAGGACCTGGGGCTTCCAGGGGCCGATGCCGTCGGCATAGGTCTTGATGTCGGCCAGGCCTGCGGGCGTGAGCATGGCGGCGAAGGTGCGGGCGTCGCCGGCCAGGGTCCAGCTGTAGGGGCGGCCGCTGATGAAGGTCCATTCATCGTTGGTGATGTAGACCATGGAGCCGTCGCGCAGGCTGAAGTCGTTGCCGTCGATCAGCTGCACGCCCTTGGCCTTCATGCCGGCCTGGCGCAGGTACTTGAGGCTGGCCGGGTCGAAGCTCTGGATGTAGATGGCCGAGTCCTTGGCGTTGAGCTTGTTCTGGTCCAGCAGCTTGATCACCGCATCTTCGAAGGGGCGCGAGCCGGGTGCGCCGCAGCCGTTGGCGATCGCCTGCTGATTGTTCCAGTAGGGGTTCTTGGTCTCGGCGTAGACGGGGATGGTGCGGCCCAGGGCCTTGCCCTTGGCGGCGGCGATGTCCAGCACGTCCTGGGCGCTGATCAGGGGCAGCTTGCCGTTCCACTCGGTGGGGCGCTCGCTGCGGTTGTCCAGGATGGTGCCGGTCAGCCAGCTGCGTAGCTCCTGCAGCGTGAAGTCGCTGATGGACCAGTCGTTGCGGTGGTCCTCGCCATCGACCACCAGGGCCTTGAGCACGGACTTGGGATCGTTGGCGTCCAGCTGGTCGCTCAGGTATTGCGAGGGGCCGTTGGCAGGCACGGCGGGGTACTTCACGTTGACCAGCACGCCGGCCGTGGTGCGCTGGCGGCGTGCCACTTCGGCATTGGTCTTGGCCACGTCAGCCACGTTGGTGCTGTCGCTGAGCCAGGCGTTGTGGCGGGCGACCAGCTGGCAGTCCTTCGTCATGTGCATGTCGAGTTCGAGCATGTCCGCGCCTGCATCGGCGGCGGCCTCGTAGGCCATGCGCGTCTGCTCCGGGAACTTGCCCGAGAAGCCGCGGTGGGCGATCACCTGGGGCTGCTTTCCGTCGAGCGTGAGGTAGAACGAGCCGCCGTCACCGCCGCAGGCCGTGAGGACTGCAGCCGCGCACAGGGACGCGAGCAGGGGAGTGCGGGAAAAGGACATAGGACGTTGGGTCATATCCGAAGCAGTGGTGGGTTGATGAACGGCGCGCAATGCGCCAACTCAGCAGCGTATGCAGTCAGCCGTGTCGGCACCATGACAGTGCGCCCCGTAGGACCCAGATTGGCGTTTTAGCGACGGTCGGTGGAAATTTGCCGACCCTCCGACACAGGGTTATCCCCCGAACAGGGGCGCCAGCGTGGCGCGCAGGCGGTCGCTGGCGTCGGGCGCCTCGGGCGGGCGGATCTCCAGCGAGCGTTCCACCGTGCCGATGTGCTCCAGCAGCAGGGCCTTGGCGCCCTCGGTGTCGCCGCGCTCCAGGGCCTCGACGATGCGTTCGTGCTCGGCGCAGGACTGGCTGGCGCTGTGCGTGGACTGGAACAATGTGGCCGCCAGCGTGGTGCGCGCCGTGAGGTCGCGCAGCGTGAGCGCCAGCAGGCGATGGCCCATCTGCTCGGCCAGGCAGACATGGAAGTCGGCCAGCAGGAAGGCGCGCGTGGCCGCGTCGGCGCCGGCAATGGCGTCCTGCTCCTGGGCGATGTGGCGGCGCAGCTGGCCGATCACGCTTTGCATCGGGCGGCCGGCCTCGCCCAGGATGCCGGTCTCGATGATGCGGCGCGCCGCGAAGGCGTCCTGCGCCTCCTCGGCCGAGGGCTGGACCACGTACCAGCCGCGCCGGGGCTGCACCTGTACGAAGCCGCGCGCCTGCAGTTGCATCAGCGCCTCGCGCACCATGGTGCGGCTGACCGCGAAGTTGTCGGCCAGCTCCTGCTCCCCCAGCCGTTCGCCGGGCGCCAGTTTCTGGGCCAGGATGGCTTCGACGACGCGCTCGGCGATGTGCTGGGGGCTTACAGGTGTCATTGCGTTGCAGGGTGGGCAGGAGTCACGGTTGCGGGGACGGCGGCGGCGCCGGAGGGCTCGGCGTCGGGCCCCTGATTGTCGGCCAGGCCGTTGAGCACGGCATGGGCGCGCTCGCGGTCGATGTCACCTTCCCAGGCCGCGATGGCCACGGTGGCCACGCAGTTGCCGATCAGGTTGCCCAGCGCGCGGGCAATGCCCATGAACCAGTCCACCGACAGCACCAGCACCAGGCCGATGGCGGGGATGGCCGGAATCGCATGCAGCGTGGCCGCCAGCACCACGATGGCCGAGCCCGGCACGCCGTGGGCGCCCTTGGAGGTCACCAGCGCAATCGCCAGGATGGTCAGCAGGTCGGCCATGCCGATGGGCGTGTTCGTGGCCTGGGCGATGAACACGGCCGCCAGCGTGATGTAGATGGAGAAGGCGTCCAGGTTGAACGAGTAGCCCGTGGGAATCACCAGGCCCACGGTGGAGTCGCGCACGCCCATGTTGCGCAGCTTGGCCATGATCTGGGGCAGCACGCTGTCCGAGGAGGTGGTGGCGAAGACCACCATCAGCTCCTCGCGCAGGTAGCGCAGCAGCTTGATCAGGCTGAAGCCCGAAAAGCGCATCACCAGGCCCAGCACCACGAAGACGAAGAAGATCACGGCCACGTAGAACAGCAGCACCAGCATGCCCAGTTGCTTGAGCGAGCCGATGCCGTACTGGCCCACGGTGAACGAGATCGCACCCAGCACGCCCAGCGGGGCCAGCTTGATGAGGATGCCCATGATCTTGAACAGCACGTTCGACAGCGTGTCGATCAGCGCATGCACGGGCGCGCCGCGCTCGCCCAGCATGGTCAGCGCGCAGCCGAACAGCACGGCGAACAGCAGCACCTGCAGCACGTCGCCCGTGGCAAAGGCCTGCACCACGGTGGTGGGGATGAGCTTCATCAGGAAGTCCACCGTGCCGCCACTGGTCAGCTTGTCGGCGTTGCTGGCGTAGGCGCTCATGGCCGAGGCGTCGAGCTTGCTCGGGTCCACGTTCATGCCCGCGCCGGGCTGGAACACGAAGGCCAGCACCAGGCCCAGCACCAGGGCGATGGTGGTCAGCACCTCGAAGTAGATCAGCGACTTGACGCCGACCCGGCCCACGCGCTTGAGGTCGCCTGCGCCCGCGATGCCGTGCACCACCACGCAGAACACCAGCACGGGAATGATCATCTTGATGAGCTTGATGAAGCCATCGCCCAGGGGCTTGAGCTTCACGGCCCATTCAGGGGCCAATATTCCGGCGAGCACACCCAGGATGAGTGCGATCACCACCTGTCCGAACAGTGATCTGGCAAAGCGGCGCATAGTCGTCTTTCGCAAGTTGTGGAATCTTGTATGCAAGTGGATTTACAACTTGCATGCAAGAATGTAGACAAGCGAAACGCGTGCCAGCAGAGGGTATTCCCTGCAGATTTGCGGCACTCCAGAGAGCATCAGCCCTGACTTTTTCTGCATGAAATCCGCCGATGCGGGCGGGCCTCCCCGCCGTGGTGCAGGGCGGGTGGCCGTCATGCCCGCGCATGGTGCGCAGGCGGGTGCGCGGGCGGGCGCAGGCCCCGTGGCGGGGCATGCGGGGTATGCGCGGCATGCGCGGGCGCGGTGCCTTGCGCACCGCACCGGGATCAGCGCAGGTTGCGCTCCAGAGCGCGGTCCTTGATGAAGAAGGCCGCGAATAGGCCCAGCGTCACGCCGAACATCACATAGAAGGCCGGCGCCATGGGCGAGCCGGTGGAGCGGATCAGCCAGGTCACGATGAACTGCGCAAAGCCCCCGAAGATCATCACCGCCACGTTGTAGGCCATGGACATGCCGGCCGAACGCACCTGGGGCGGGAACAGCTCGGCCATCACCGTGCTGAACACGCCGAAGAACACGGCCACGAACACGCAGACCACCAGCTGGGTGATCAGCAGCTTCTGCACCGTGGGGCCGTCGGTCAGCCAGGCATACAGCGGGTAGAGCACCACCAGGTAGCCGATCAGCGAGCCGATGGTCAGCATGCGGCGGCCCACGCGGTCCGATAGGGCGCCGAAGAACGGCATGATCACCACCATCAGCGCGGCGCCGGCCATCTGCACCATGAAGGCATCGCGCATGGGCAGCTTCAGCGTCACCGTGGCATAGGTCACCAGATAGGTGAAGGTGATGTAGATGGACACCGTGGCCGTGACCACCAGGCCCATGCCCACCAGCGTCTCGCGCGCATGCGTGCGCAGCATCTCCATGATGCCGATCTGGCGCGCCTTGCCGCTGGCCTGAGCAGCCTGCATTTCCTTGAAGACCTCGGGCTCCTCCACATGGCGGCGGATGTACAGCGCCACGGGAACGATCAGCAGGCCCACGGCGAAGGGCACGCGCCAGGCCCAGGCCATCAGCTCCTCCTCGGTGAAGATCTCGGTGATCAGCGTGCCCGTGGCCGCGCCGATCAGCAGGGCCAGCATCTGTCCGGCCATCTGCCAGGAGCCATAGAAGCCGCGCTTGCCGGGCGGTGCCAGCTCGATCAGCAGTGCCGTGGACGTGCCGAACTCGCCGCCGGCCGCAAAGCCCTGCAGCAGCCGTGCCAGCACGATGAACAGCGGCGCCAGGATGCCCACGGCCGCATAGGTGGGCGCCAGCGTGATCAGCGCGATCGCCACCGCCATCAGGCCCGTCACCATCACCATGGCCGCCTTGCGGCCCTTGCGGTCCCCGTACAGGCCCAGCAGGATGCCGCCCACGGGCCGCATGAAGAAGCCCACGCCGAACACGGCCGTGGTCATCAGGATGCGGTTGATGTTGTCGTCCGGATTGTCGGGATTGCTGGGAAAGAACAGCTTGGCGACGATGGGTGTCATGAAGGCGAACACCAGGAAGTCATACCACTCCAGCGCGTTGCCGATGACGGCAGCCACGATGTTGCGGGTCGAGACGGTTTGCTTGGTCAAAGCAGAGTCCATTTCCGAAAAGGGATTGAAAAGACGGCAGTCACGCCCGGGGCATGGGTCGGCGTGCCTGCCCGGGCCGCAACCCGGGCGTACACTGCTTCGCCATATGCAATGCCTATGCCATGGCCTGCGTCGTCCACGAAGGGCGGCGCAGGCCATGGCGCAGATGGAACCACATGACTACCTGGAAAAACACCCGCGACTGGCTGGAAACACTGGTCGCATTCGACACCACCAGCCGCAACTCCAACCTGGCGCTGATCGAGTGTGTACGCGATGAGTTGGCCACGCTGGGCGTGAGTGCCCGATTGTTCCACTCTCCGGACGGCGCCAAGGCCAATCTCTTCGCCACTTTGCCGGCCCACAACGGCGAAACGCAGGGTGGCATCGTGCTGTCCGGCCATACCGACGTGGTTCCGGTCGATGGCCAGCAGTGGAGCACCAACCCCTTTGCGCTCACCGAAAAGGGCGGGCGCCTGTATGGCCGCGGCAGCTGCGACATGAAGGGCTTCATCGCCGCCTCGCTGGCGCTGGTGCCCGAATTCCTGGCTACGCAGCGCGCCAGGCCCGTGCACCTGGCCTTCTCGTACGACGAGGAAATCGGCTGCGCGGGCGCGCCCGTGATGATCAACCAGCTCAAGGCCGAGGGCGCGCGCTTCGACGGCTGCGTGGTCGGCGAGCCCACCAGCATGCAGGTCGTGGTGGCGCACAAGGGCATCAACCTCTACCGCTGCCGCGTGCACGGCAAGGCCGCGCATTCGTCGCTCACGCCGCGCGGCAGCAATGCCATCGAATACGCGGCGCGGCTGATCTGTCGCATCCGGGACATCGCCGACCACTTCAAGGCGCACGGCCCCTACGACGAATTCTTCGACGTGCCCTTCACCACCATGACCACCAACCAGATCCAGGGCGGCATCGCGGTCAACACCATCCCCGAGCTGTGCGAATTCGCCTATGAATTCCGCAACCTGCCCGGCATGTCGGTGGACGGCATCCAGGCCCAGGTCGAGTCCTATGTGCGCGACGAACTGCTGCCGCGCATGCGCGCCGAATTCGCCGACGCGCGCATCGAGATCGAGACCGGCGCCAGCGCGCCCGCGCTGGAAGCCTCGGAAGAAGCCGCCATCACCCAGTTGGTGCGCGCGCTGACCGCCGACCAGGAAAAGCGCAAGGTGGCCTACGGCACCGAGGCCGGCCTGTTCCACAACGCCGGCATTCCCACCGTGGTCTGCGGCCCCGGCTCCATCGAGCAGGCGCACAAGCCCGACGAGTTCGTGGAGCTGGCCCAGCTCGACGCCTGCGAGCGCTTCCTCAGCAAAATGGGCCGGTCGCTCTGAGCCAGGGCGGGGCGCGCCCCGCTCAGCGCACCGGGATGGCGATGGGCCGCAGCGGCGCGGCGTCGCCGCCGCGGATCTTGAGCGGGCCGCCGATGAAGGCGAACTCGTAAACCTTGTCGCGCGACAGATCGTCCAGCGCCACCAGCTCCATGATGGGCACGCCCTTTTGCGCCAGCAGGTAGCTGTGCAGCGGGACGTAGTCGTCGTCCACCTCGGACGGGAACGTCTCCAGGCTCAGGTTGTCGGCGCCCACGATCATGGCGCCGCCTTCCTCCACCAGGAAGCGTGCGGCATCCAGGCCCAGGCCCGGCGGCTTGGCCATGTAGGCCTGGGGCTGGCCGTACAGCTTCATGCGGCCCGTGCGCACCAGCACGATGTCGCCCTCCTGCAGCGTCACCTTCTGGCGTGCCAGCGCATCCTTGAGGTCCTGGCGCGTGATGCGGTACTGGTCGGGCAGCATCTCCAGGCCCTTGGCGGCCGCCACGTCGATCAGCACGCCGCGCGCCACCAGCGGCGGGAATTTCTCTATGCCCGTGCGCTGCCAGCCCCGGTCGCCCAGATGCTGGTCTGCGCTGAAGCCGTTCCAGATCCTGCCGCGTATGCCGAAGTGGTTGAGCGCATCGATGTGCGTGCCCGTGTGGCTGTACATGGAAAACGCCGTGCCCGTGTAGCTGCGCGTGGCGTTCATGTCCTTGCCCACGTTCATGGGATCGTCCACCACGGTGCCGCGCGGCGTGTGCGTCATCCAGAACTGGTAGTGCGGATCGCCCGCGTCCTGCCAGCTGGGCATGCCCACGTAGTACTCGGTGGCCAGGTCATAGACCTGCCCTCCCGTGATGCGCTGCAGGATGGCCGCGCGCGAGGCCGGCGTGATCAGGTTCAGGCGGCCGATCTCGTCGGCCGGCCCCCAGGGGCTGGTGCCCACGTCCTGGCGTGCGCCGGCCGGAGGCTCGTGACCGCCATGGGCCTGGGCCGCGGTGCCCGCGAAGGCGGCGGCCAGGGCGATCACGAGAGAGGGCAGCGCCATGCGGCGAGCGAAGCGTTGGAGAGTCATGGAAAGGTCCTTGGTCTGCTGAAAAAGGGCGCGCATGCCGCGCGCGAGGGAAGGCGGAAAAACGCCGATGAAAAAAGCAAAGACGGGGGCGCTCAGGCCGCCAGGAAGTGCAGGCGTTCGCGCAGCGCAGCCAGCGACTGGGTCTGCAGCGGCGGCAGGCGCGGCGCGATCAGCGTGGGAATGGAGCGCAGGCCCATGCGCTGCGCCAGCGCGCGGTCCTGGCGCACCTGCTCCAGCGCCTGGGCACCTTCCATGCAGCCCGCGAAGGCATTGCGCTCGAAGCCCGTGCGCGTGGCGATGTCCAGCAGCACTTCGGCGTCGCCGATGTTGCGGTGCTCGCTCATGTGGGCGTGCTGGATGGCGTCGAACAGATCCCAGTGCGCGTCATCGCCGCCCAGGATCTGGGCCGCCTGGCAGGCCAGTGCGCCGGCCATGCCGCTGGGGTACTCGAAGGCCTCGCGGCGCATGCCCTCGATGTCGATACGGTCCTCGTCGTCATGCTCCGCGCAGGCCTGCCAGTGCTCCAGGATGACCTGCTTGGCGCGCTCCATGGAGCCGAAGGCCTCCACCATCTCGGCGCGCGAGGCCTGCAGCACGAAGCTGCGGTGGCGCACGCGCAGGCCCAGCTCGCGCGCCACCTGGCGCAGGCGTGGCGACATCACGTAGCACCAGCCGCAGACCACGTCATGGAAGAAGTCGATGGCGGGGGCGACCGCGGGCGCCGCAGCGGGCGCCGCCTGCAGGGCCTGCTGCGGCGAGGGGGCCGCCGCATCCTGCGCGGGCAGGGCGCAGGAAAAATCATTGCATTGCGTCATGCTTGTGTCCTTCATGGCTGTGATGGACGGCAAGCGTAGGCCGCAGGCCCGGCGCGAAAAAGGGGCGTGCGCTTGAGGAACTCTTAACGCGGCGTCAACAATCCTCGCCCATGGCGGCAGGCAGCTCCTCGGCCAGAAAGTCCACGAAGGCGCGCACCTTGGGCAGCAGGTGGCGCTGCGTGGGATAGACCGCGTAGACATGGCGGGCCTGCGCGGCCTGGTCCGCAAGGTCCAGTGCGACCAGCTGGCCTGCCGCAATCGCCGGCCGCGCCAGGAACGAGGGCAGGGCGCCAATGCCCAGGCCCGCCACCAGCAGGTCGCGCAGCATCAGGCTGTTGTTGACGTTGGCGCGCGCCTCGGACGGCGCCTGGGGGCTCTCGCCCGCTTCGCGGGGCGCATGCGCCAGGCTGTAGTTCAGCAGCGCATGGCCGCGCAGCGCGGCGGCACTGGCCGGGCGGCCATGCGCCTGCAGATAGGAAGGGGCCGCGCACAGCATCTGCGACAGCGAGGCCAGGCGCCGCGCGATCAGCGAGGAGTCCGCCAGCTCCGCGCTCAGGCGGATGGACACATCGAAGCCCTGGCCCACCGCATCCACCAGCCGGTCTTCCATGGACAGGTCGATCTGCAGCTGCGGATGGCGCTGCATGAAGCGCGCCAGCAGCGGCGACAGCGTGCTCAGCGCAAACGACAGCGGCGCATTCACGCGCAGCCGGCCGGCCACCTGCTGCGCCTGCGCGCGCACCGACTGCTCCAGCGCATCGAATTCATCGAGCAGGCGGCAGCACTCGGCGTAGTAGGCCTGGCCCGTGTCGGTCAGGCTCATGCGGCGCGTGGTGCGCTGCAGCAGCACGGCGCCCAGATGGGCTTCGAGCGCGCGCAGCTGCTTGCTCAGCGCGGCCGAGGACAGGTCCAGCGCGTCGGCCGCCTTGGCGATGGAGCCCAGTTCTACGATGCGCCGGAAGGCGCGCAAGGGGGTCAGCGTATCCATGGGGAAAAAGCAAAGAGTGGCGCGCAGCGTAGCAGGCCGCTCGGGTTTGCCGGGGCATGCCTGCGGGGGCAGGGGCGACAATCGCCAGGTACGGCGCGCCCGCCGCGCCTCTTTGTCTTCCCGAATCTGTCCATCCCATGCCCCAGACCACTCCCGCCTGCCCCCAGTGCGGCCTTGAAAACACCTATCCCGACGCCACCAGCTACATCTGCCCCGACTGCGCCTTCGAATGGCCCATGCAGGCCGAAGAAGAGTCCGGCGAAGCCGCCGCTGGCGACGGCATCGTGCGCGACGCCAACGGCAATGCGCTGGCCGACGGCGATGCCGTGATCCTGGTGAAGGACCTCAAGGTCAAGGGCTCGTCCACCGTGCTCAAGAAGGGCAGCAAGATCAAGGGCATCCGCCTGGTCGATGGCGCCGACGGCCACAACGTGGACTGCAAGACCGAACTGGGCTCCATGCTGCTCAAGTCGGAGTTCCTCAAGAAGGCCTGAGCATGCTGGCGCTGTCGCTTGCGGTATCGGCGGTCCTCGGGCTGCTGGCGCTGTGGGTGTTTGCGCCCCTGTTCATTGCGCTGACCGCTGGCGCGGTGGTGGCCCTGCTGCTGCTGACACTGGCCGGCCGTACGGGTCTCACGGGTCTCATGGGCCGCACCGCGCGCACCCTGCCCGTGGCGGGCTGGTGGGCCGTTGCGCTGTGCGCCGGCGCGGCCTGCGTGGCCATGCTGGTGCTGCTGCCCGACCGGCTCGACGGCGCGCCCTTCCTCGCCTTCGGCATGGGCCTGCTGGCGGCCACCTGCGCGGGGGCGCTGGTCTGGTTGACGGGCTGGCTGATCGCCGGGCGGCAGCCTGTGCCGGTGTCCTGGTGGACCGGCTCGGCCCTGGCCGGCCTGGGTGCCTTCCTCGCCCTGCTGCTGGGCGGCCCCGACACGGCGGGCTGGATGGCCTGGCGCGACCAGCTGCGCGGCTACGAGGCCGTGCCGCTGCGCATCACGCTGGCCGAAGCGCCCACGGCGCAGCGCGAGCAGGCCCTGGCCGAACTGCTGCAGCCCTTGCTGGAGCAGGGCAGCCGTGCCGTCCGCCATCGCCAGTCCACGCGCTTCGGCAACTCGGTAGAGCACGCCGTGGTGCCCGCCCGCTGGCGCATCGAGGGCAGGCTGCTGGAGATCATGCTGGCCGAGAAGCCACCCGCGCCCCTGCTCAGCGCCCATGTCGCTTTGCTGGAGCAGTTCGCCGCCAGCGGCCCCGCCCAGGCGGGCCAGGCACCGTCCTGGCTGATGCTGGCCAGCGCCCAATGCCTGCCGCCGCCGCGCCTGCGCGAGCTGTCGCGCCTGCTGGGCCAGGGCAGCGAGCTGCTGGCCCGCGCGCGGCGCTGCACGCAGCAGCGCTCGGCGCAATTGCAGCGCCTGTGGCCGCTGCTGGCCGGCAGTGTGGAGCGGGTGGAAGTGAGCGAGGCGCGGCGCTTTCGTCCGTGGCTCGGCCTGCAACGCTGGCAGGCTGTGGCACTTCCCGACAATCCGGAGCCCTAGGCGGGCTCCACGTCCTTCCACTGGCCGGGCTCCAGGCCGTCCAGCGTGTAGGGCCCGATGGCCGCGCGCACCAGCCGCAGCGTGGGGTGGCCAATGGCCGCCGTCATGCGGCGCACCTGGCGGTTGCGGCCCTCGCGGATGACCAGTTCGATCCAGCAGTCGGGAATGTTCTGGCGCACGCGGATGGGCGGGTCGCGCTGCCACAGCACGGGCGGCGGCTCCAGCCGGCGCGCCTGCGCGGGCAGCGTCATGCCGTCGTTGAGCTGCACGCCCTGGCGCAGCGCCTGCAGCGCGGCCTCGTCGGGCAGGCCCTCGACCTGTACCCAGTAGGTCTTCTCCATCTTGAAGCGCGGATCGGCGATGCGCGCCTGCAGCGGGCCGTCATTGGTCAGCAGCAGCAATCCTTCGCTGTCGGCGTCAAGCCGGCCTGCCGCATGCACGCCCGGCACGTCGATGTATTCCTTGAGGCCACGCCAGCGGCCCTCGGGGGTGAACTGGCTGAGTACGCCGTAGGGCTTGTTGAAGCACAGCAGGCGTGAGGGGCCGGTGTCGGGCCGGTCGGCGAAGGCGGGTCGGGCGCGCAGGGCCGGGCCTGCAAAAGGGCGCAAGGGTGGGCGTTTTCTGGGTTGCATGGACTCAGCGATTGTCGTCGGGATAGACCGCACGCACGCACTCCAGCCAGGCCCTCGCCGCGCGCGACAGATAGCCGCTGCGCCACAGCTGCACCACGTCCCAGTGCAGTTCAGGCCCCACCAGCGGGCGGCTGGACACGCGCCGGGGGTCGAACCGCGCGATCACGTGCTCGAACATCACGGCCACGCCCACGCCTTCTGCCACCAGGTCGCCGATGAAGTCCCAGTAGCGCGTCTGCAGCCGCACCTGTGGGCTGAAGCCTGCCGCCGCGCAATGCTCCAGCACGGCCTGGTGCAGGGCGAAGTCCGAGGTGTAGAACACAAAGGGCCGCCGGGCCAGCTCGCTCCAGTGCACGGGTGCGTCCGGGTCGGGCACCTCGTGCGCGGCAAAGGCCACGCGTGTCTTCTGGTGGGCGATGGTGCAGTACTCCAGGCCCTCTCCGGCCAGGTCACCACCCGCCTCGCCCGCGCCGTGCAGGCCCAGCGCCATGTCCAGCTTGCCGTCCAGCAGCAGCTGGCGCTGGGCGCGTGCGCCCTGCTCCTGCACATGCAGTTCCACGCCCGGATGCAGTTGCTGAAAGCGCGCGATCACGGGCGCCATGTAGTGCCCGGCCGTGGGCATGATGCCCACGCTCAGGCTGCCGCGCGCAATGCCATCCACCTCGGCCACCTCCTGCAGCAGCTGGCGTGACTGCTCCAGCACCTGCAGGCCGCGCGCATGGACCACCTGGCCTGCGTCGGTCAGTTGCACACCGCGCCCCTCGCGCAGCAGCAGCGGGCCGCCCAGCTCCTCCTCCAGCGCCCGCACCATCTTGCTGATGGTGGGCTGGGTCACATGCAGCGCCTCGGCCGCACGCGTGAAGCTGTTGCAGCGCACCACCTCGACAAAGTAGCGCAGCGCGCGCAGGTCCATGAGGATTCCTTTTGTGCATGGGAAAAATGGAGATTATTCATTTTACGAATCTGAGTGCAAACCCTAGGATTGCCCCATGTCAAAGATTTCCGCCATGCCCGTCCTGCGGCCGCAGGTGTTTCAGGGTCTGCTGCACCGCTGCTGGCCGCTGCTGCGCGGCGTGCTGCAGGTGGGGCTGCTCAGTGCGCTGTGGGTGGCCATGGAGGCCGTGCGCGCGCATTTCGGCTGGGGCATGCCGGCCGGGCTGATCGGCTTCGCGCTGCTGGCCACGGGCCTGTTCAGCGGGCTGGTCAAGGCGCGCTGGCTGCAGGGCGGCACCAACTGGCTGCTGGCCGAGATGCTGCTGTTCTTCGTGCCCGCCATGCTGGTCGTCACCGAATACACCGAGCTGATCCAGCACCAGGGCCTGCGCATCCTGGGCGTCATCGTGGCCAGCACGGCCTGCGTGATGGTCGCCACGGCGCTGGCCGTGGACCGCGTCTACCGGCTGGAGCTGTGGCTGGCCCGGCGCCGCTCCACGCGCGCCGGGCTGCACAGGGAGCAGGAGTGAACGCCATGTCCGACCAGGCCATAGGCCTGCTGTCGCTGCTGGCCACGCTGGCCTGCTATGCGGCCAACAAGCGCGTGTACCGCCGCCATCCGCATCCGCTGCTCATGCCCATCGTCGCCACGCCCATGGTGCTGATCGCGCTGGCGCTGCTGACCCATGTGCGCTACCCGCAGTACATCGCCCAGACGCACTGGCTGGTCTGGCTGCTGGGCCCCACCACGGTGGCCTTTGCGCTGCCCCTGCACGAAAACCGCCACTTGCTGCGCAAGCACTGGATGTCGATCGCCACCGGCGTGCTCGTGGCCAGTGGCGTGTCCATTGCCACCACCATCTGGTTCGCACAGGCCTTCGGACTGCCCGTGGACCTGCAAAAGGGCCTGGCCGTGCGCTCGGTGACCACCCCCTTCGCCATCGAGGCCGAGCGCGTGCTGGGCGGGCCCACCGACCTGGCCGCGCTGTTCGTGCTGCTCACGGGCGTCAGCGGCATGCTCATGGGCGAGACCATCCTGCGGCTGCTGCCGCACGTGCGCAGCAAGCTGGCTGCGGGCGCCATTCTGGGTGGTGCCGCGCATGGCAGCGGGGTGGCGAAGGCGCGGCAGTTTGGGGATGTGCAGGCGGTGGTTGCTTCATTGGTGATGATGATTGCGGGGGCGTTGAATGTGGTGGTGGCGCCTTGGGTGAGGGTGCTGTTTTTCTGAAGTGATTTGCTGAAGTGATGCGGGAGCTACTATCCGTGACCGGGGTTTGATGGCTGGGGTTTTTGGGGACCCGGCTGTCTTTGGGTTTGGGGCGGGATGGGGCTGCCCGTGAGGGCGTCCGCATGCCTTGCACATGTTCTTAACTCCCGCCCACCTTGTTTGTGCCTCGATTGCTTTTGGCTTAGGTGCAATCTTTTGCCCCTGCCGGGTGGTTGTTTTTCGAGGCCGGGTCTCGGCCCGGCAGCCGACTGCCCTTTCTTGATTCGCCAAGAAAGGTCAGATCAAAGAAGGCGACCCGGATGTCCGCGACCCCTTCGCTGCGCTGCGGGGCCACCTGCGCCGTGGCGGTTGCGGGGTTCGCCGTGAAACTCACTTCGCTCTGCGAGCTACGTTCAAACAATCACGGCGAGTCAGATGACGAAGCAGTCCTGTCCTGCGGCAGGACTGCAACCCCGCAACCACCACGGCGCAGGCGCGGACATACGGGGAGTGGGTGCGGGCCTTCGCTGCGCTCGGCCTGGAGTGCTGGGGCGCTTGCCATCTTGAAAGCCTCTATCATCGCGGCAGCCCCCTGTTCCGGGGCCGGTGCGTAAGAACATCCAAAACGAAGCGGTGCGGCCTCGCCGTCAAGGAGGCCTTGTCACGTCTGATTTCCGGAGCGTGGGCGCAAGCCTGCGTTCCTGCGGTTACGGACGGGATGGGGCTACCCGCAAGGGCGTCCGCACGGCTTCGTTCGTGTTCTTAACATCCCGTCCACCTGTCTGTGCGTAAGAACACGGGCCGGTGGTTTTTGTTCTCACGAAGGAGTACGAAACCATGCACGGCATTTCTTCTTTTGCATTTCCCTCTGCCACCCGAGCGCCTCACTCTCGCGCATCTGCCGTGGGAAGGGTGGCGCCATGAGTACCGCTTCCACAACCCTGACCCAGCCCAGCCCGCAGCAGTTGAGCCATGCCGTGACCGAGATCGGCCGGCTGACGCTGCAGGGCAGCAGCGAGGTGTACTCGCTGGGCCAGCTGGCGCTGGCCTGGCTGGAGCGGCCCGAGGGCTACCGCAATCTGGAGGTGGTGGCCAATGCGCTGCAGGCCATTTGCGGGGCTGCGCAGCGGATGGAGGAACTGGTGGAGGACGAGGTCAACCACGTGCATTGCCTGCAGGAAGACCCGGCGTATCTGCGGCGGATAGCGGCTGCTGCGGTGGCGTTCCAGCGCTGATTCGCTGGTCCGCTTGCCAGGGCGCCCCGGGCTGCTGACACCCGGAATCCGCCCAATGAAAAAGCACCTCGAAAGGTGCTTTTTTCTCGTCAGCCGGATGCTGTTCAGGCCAGCGTGTAGGCGGTCTTCACCGTCGTATAGAACTCCTGTGCATAGCGGCCCTGTTCGCGCGGGCCGTAGCTGCTGCCCTTGCGGCCGCCGAAGGGCACGTGGTAGTCCACGCCGGCCGTGGGCAGGTTGACCATGACCATGCCGGCCTGGCTGTGGCGCTTGAAGTGGGTGGCGTGCTTGAGGCTGGTGGTGGCAACGCCTGCGGCCAGGCCAAAGGGCGTGTCGTTGGCCACGGCCAGGGCTTCCTCGTAGTCCTTCACGCGGATGACGCTGGCCACGGGGCCGAAGACTTCCTCGCGGTTGATGCGCATGGCGGCCTGGGTGTCTACGAACAGGGTGGGCGCCATGTAGTAGCCCTTGTTGCCGCTGCCGGTGTGGCAGGCGGCGGCTGTGCCGCCCGCAGCCAGCACGGCGCCTTCGGCCTTGGCGATTTCCACGTAGCTCAGGTCCTGCTCCAGCTGGGCCTGGCTGACCACGGGGCCCATGTCGGTGCCTGCGGCGCGGGCGTCGCCCACCTTGATCCTGGCCATGCGGGCCTGCAGGGCCTCGATGAAGGCGGGGTAGATCCTGTCGGTGACGATGAGGCGGCTCGATGCCGTGCAGCGCTGGCCCGTGGAGTAGAAGCCGCTTTGCGCGGACAGCTCCACGGCTTGGGTGAGGTCGGCGTCGTCCAGCACGATTTGCGGGTTCTTGCCGCCCATCTCCAGCTGCACCTTCTTGCCGCTTTCCACGCAGGCGCGCGCAATGCCGCGGCCCACGCCGACGGAGCCGGTGAAGCTGATGGCGGCCACGTCGCTGTGGCGCACCAGGGCATCACCGATGACGCGGCCCGGGCCCATGACGAGGTTGAACACGCCGGCCGGAATGCCCGAGCGGTGAATGATGTCGGCCAGCGCCCAGGCGCTGCCGGGCACGAGGTCGGCGGGCTTCAGGACCACGCAGTTGCCGAAGGCCAGGGCCGGGGCGATCTTCCAGGCGGGAATGGCGATGGGGAAGTTCCACGGCGTGATCAGGCCCACCACGCCGACGGGCTCGCGCGTGATTTCCACGCCGATGCCGGGGCGCACGGAGGGCAGGGTTTCGCCGGCCAGGCGCAGGCATTCACCCGCGAAGAACTTGAAGATCTGGCCTGCGCGGCCGACTTCGCCAATGGCTTCGGGGCGGGTCTTGCCTTCCTCGCGCGCCAGCAGGTCGCCCAGCTCTTCCTTGCGGGCCAGGATTTCGTTGCCGATCTTGTCCAGGGCGTCGTGGCGGGCCTGGATGCCCGAGGTGCTCCAGGCGGGAAAGGCCGCGGCTGCCGCGGCGATGGCGGCTTCCACATCGGCGGCATTGCCCTGGGCGTACTCGCCGATCACATCGGACAGGTCGCTGGGGTTGGTGTTGGCGCTGTAGCCGTCGGCGGCCTTCCATTGGCCGTTGATGAGGTTGTCGTAGCGGGACATGAGGTGCTCCGGGAAAGGGGTAACGCAAGGAAGGGGTCAGCGGACCATGCAGGGGCGCTTGTTGTCGAAGGTCCAGCCGGGAATCAGGTACTGCATGGCCATGGCGTCATTGCGCGCGCCCAGGCCGTGCTCCAGGTACAGGGCCTTGGCGCGCTGCAGCGCGGCGCGGTCCACGGTGACGCCCAGGCCCGGGGTCTTGGGCACCTCGACGAAGCCGCCCTTGATCTGCAGCGGGTTCTGGGTGAGGTACTGGCCGTCCTGCCAGATCCAGTGCGTGTCGATGGCCGTGACCTTGCCGGGCACGGCGGCGGCCACGTGGGTGAACATGGCCAGCGAGATGTCGAAGTGGTTGTTGGAGTGCGAGCCCCAGGTCAGGCCCCAGTCGCGGCAGGTCTGGCCCACGCGCACGGAGCCGGCCATGGTCCAGAAATGCGGGTCGGCCAGGGGGATGTCCACGGACTGCAGCGACAGCGCATGCACCATCTGGCGCCAGTCGGTGGCGATCATGTTGGTGGCCGTGGGCAGGCCGGTGGCGCGGCGGAATTCGGCCATGACTTCGCGGCCCGAGAAGCCGTTCTCGGCGCCGCAGGGGTCTTCGGCATAGGCGAGCACGCCGTGCATGTCGCGCATGAGGCGGATGGCGTCCTTGAGCAGCCAGCCGCCGTTGGGGTCCAGCGTGACGCGCGCCTGCGGAAAGCGCCTGGCCAGCGCGGTGACGGCCTCCACCTCCTGCTCGCCGGCCAGCACGCCGCCCTTGAGCTTGAAGTCGTTGAAGCCGTAGCGCGCGTGCGCCGCCTCGGCCTGGCGCACGATGGCGGCCGGGTCCATGGCGGTCATGTGGCGCACCTGCGTCCAGTCGTCGCTGCCGCTTTGGTCTTCGCCTGGTTGGACGTAGGGCAGGTCGGTCTTGTCGGTGGGGCCGGTGAAGAACAGGTAGCCCAGCATCTCCACGCGGTCGCGCTGCTGGCCTTCGCCCAGCAGGGCTGCCACGGGCACGCCCAGGTGCTGGCCCAGCAGGTCCAGCAGGGCCGATTCCACGGCGGTGACGGCATGCACGGCAATGCGCAGATCGAAGGTCTGCAGGCCGCGCCCACCCGTGTCGCGCCCGGCCAGGGCCTGCTGCAGGTTCTGCAGCAGCTTGAGGTGGTTGCCCACGGACTGGCCGATGAGCAGCGCCTTGCTGTCCTCCAGCGCCTGGCGTATGCCTTCGCCGCCAGGCACTTCGCCCACACCGGTATGGCCCGCGCTGTCGTGCACGAGCACGATGTTGCGCGTGAAGTAGGGCGCATGCGCGCCGCTGAGGTTCATGAGCATGCCGTCGCGGCCGGCGACGGGAATGACTTCGATCTCGGTGATGGTCGGGGTGGAGGACATGGCGTGCTCTTGGATCGTTTGGATCGGTCTCTGGGAAAAAACGGCTATGCGGCGGCGGTGCCCGCCTGCTGTGCGGCGGACCACGGCACCTCGGCCTCGGGCCGGCCCGTGGCGATGAACTGCGCCAGGTTGCGCAGCACGAGGTCGGCCATGGCGCGGCGGGTTTCATGCGTGCCGCTGGCGATGTGGGGCGCAATCACCACGTTGTCCTGCGACAGCAGCTCGGCATGGGGGCGGGGCTCGTCCTCGAACACATCCAGGCCCGCGCCTGCGATGCGGCCCTGCTGCAGGGCCTGGACCAGTGCGGCCTCGTCGACCACGCTGCCGCGCGCCACGTTGATCAGAAAGCCCTGCGGGCCCAGCGCGTCCAGCACCTCGGCGTTGACCAGGTGCTGCGTGCCGTCGCCGCCTGCGGCCGTGATGACGAGGAAGTCGGCCCAGCGTGCGAGTTCGAGCAGCGAGGGCTGGTAGAGGTGGGTCGATCCCTCGACCGGGCGGCGGTTGTGATAGGCCACCTCCATGTCGAAGCCGGCCGCGCGGCGCGCCACGGTGGAGCCGATGCGGCCCATGCCGAAGATGCCCAGGCGCTTGCCGCTGGCACGCGTGCGGATGCCGAAGCGGCCTCGGCTCCAGTCGCCCCGGCGCACGAAGCGGTCGGACTCGCTCAGGCCACGCGCCGCATCCAGCAGCAGGGCAAAGGCCATGTCGGCCACGCAGTCGTCCAGCACGCCGGGCGTGTAGCCCACGCGGACGCCCTGGCGCAGCAGGTACTCGCGGTCCAGCGCGTCAAAGCCCACGCCGAAGCTGCTCACAAAGCGCAGCCTGGGCAGGGCCTGCACCACGCTCGCGGGCACGCCCATGGCGGCCGAGGTGACCAGGTATTCGAACTGCGCGCCGTGCTCGGCGAGAAAGCGCTCGCGGTCGGGCTGCTCGGACAGCAGCGTCACCTCATAGGCCTGGGCCAGTTCGGCATCGAGCTGGGGCAGCGGCATCTTGCCGAACTGGAGAACGCGTGGACGGGAGGTCGCCATGCCTTGGAATCCTTGGAACTTGCGGGGGCTGGAAGCCCCGGTGAAAAGGGCCTGCGGTGCGCAGGCCAGCGGGAACGGCCCTGGGGCCGGCCCGTTGTTTCTAGCTCAATCAGCGGTGATTTTTCGGGTCTGGATCAGCTGCTTCCAGCGCTCCGACTCCTGGGCCTGGTAGCGCGTGAATTCCTCGGGCGTGTTGCCCACGATCTCCAGGCCCTGCTCCACGAAGCGCTTGCGGATCTCGGGCTGCTGCACGGAGGCGATGGCGGCCTTGGCCAGCTTGGCCTTCACATCGGCGGGCAGTCCCTTGGGCGCGGCCAGGCCTTGCCAGGAGTAGACCTCGGCGCCCTTGACGCCGGCCTCGGCCAGCGTGGGCACATCGGGCAGCACGGGCGAGCGCTGGCTGCCGGTCACGGCGATCGCATGCAGCTTGCCGCTGCGCAGATGGGGCAGCACGGCGTTGACGTTCTGGAACGAGAAGTCCACCTGGCCGCCGATCAGGTCGGTGATGGCCGGGGCGCCGCCCTTGTAGGGCACATGCATGCCTTCGGTGCCGCTTTGCTGCCAGAACAGCTCGGCCGACAGATGGTCCGATGAGCCGTTGCCCGAACTCGCGAAACTGATCTTGCCGGGGTTGGCCTTGAGCGCGGCGATGACCTCGGCCACGGTGCGGGCCTTCTGCGCGGGGCTGGCCACGAGCACGTTGGGCGCCTGCACGGGGATGGTGATGTAGTCGAAGTCCTTGCCTGCGTCATAGGGCACGTTCTTGACCAAGTGCGGCGTGACCACGAAGGGGCCCAGCGAGGCCACCAGCAGCGTGTAGCCATCGGCCGGTGCGCGCTTGACGGCGCCCGCGCCGATGGTGCCCGTGGCGCCCGGTCGGTTTTCCACCACGAAGGGCTTGCCCAGCTGCTCGCCCATGCTCAGGGCCATGGCGCGCGCCACGGTGTCGGTGGAGCCTCCGGCCGGGAAGGGCACGATGATGTTGACGGCCTTGTCCGGAAAGCTGCCGGCCGCCTGCGCCGTGAGGGCCAGTGCGGCACCCAGCGTGATCAGAATCTTCTTCATGTTCTTGTCTCCTGGGGGGGCGCAAGGGCCGGACTGGCCCCTGCGTCCGGTCCTGTGGCTTATTGCGGGCCGAGCTTGTCGATCAGGGCCTTGAGCTCTTCCAGCTCGGAGGGCTTGAGGTCCGTCAGCGGGGCGCGCACGGGGCCTGCGTCGTGGCCGACCAGCTTGGCGCCGGCCTTGATGATGCTCACGCCGTAGCCTTCGACGCGGTTGCGGATCTTCAGGTAGGGCATGAAGAATTCCTTGAGCAGCTTGTGCTGCGTGGCCATGTCGTCGGTGCGCACGGCTTCGTAGAACGCCATCGCCGTCTTGGGGATGAAGTTGAAGACGGCCGAGGAGTACACCGGCGTGCCCAGGGCCTTGTAGGCTGCCGCATAGACCTCGGCCGTGGGCAGGCCGCCCAGGTAGGCGAAGCGGTCGCCCATCTTCATGAAGATGGCGGACATGGTCTCGATGTTGCCCATGCCGTCCTTGAAGCCCACCAGGTTGGGGCAGCGCTCGGCCAGGATGGCCAGCGATTCGGGCGTGAAGCGGGTGCGGTCGCGGTTGTAGACGATGACGCCGAACTTCACGCTCTTGCAGACCTGCTCCACATGGGCGATCAGGCCTTCCTGGCCGGCTTCGGTCAGGTAGTGGGGCAGCAGCAGGACGCCGTGGGCGCCCAGGCGCTCCGCTTCCTGGGCATGGGCAATCGCCGTGCGCGTGGGGCCGCCGGCGCCCGCGATGATGGGCACCTTGCCGCGGCAGGTGTCCACGGCGGTCTTGATGATCTGGCCGTATTCCTCGCCGTACAGCGAGAAGTACTCGCCCGTGCCGCCGGCCGCGAACAGTGCGCTGGCGCCGTAGGGGGCCAGCCATTCGAGGCGGGCCGCATAGCCCTTGGCATTGAAGTTGCCGTTGCTGTCGAAGTCCGTCACGGGGAAGGACAGCAGGCCGGAACTCATCACGTCTTTGAGGTCTTGGGGGGTCATGGTGCTCTCGGGAATAAGGGTGGGGAAGAAAGAAAAAAGGGTGGAATCAGTCGAGCTTCAAACCGGCTGTTTGAACCACTTTTTGCCAGCGCTGGCGCTCGGTGGTCAGGAAGCGCGCGGTCTCGGCGGGGTTCATGGTCACGACCTCGGCGCCCTGGCCCGTGAGGCGGGCGCGCACCTCGGGCGAGCGGATGGCGGTGATCAGGGCCTCATGCAGGCGCTGGACCACGGCCTCGGGCGTCTTGGCGGGAACGACCACGCCTTGCCAGGTGCCGGTCTCGAAGCCGGGCACGCCCTGCTCGGCGATGGTGGGTACGTTGGCGGCCAGCGGCATGCGCGTGCCCTTGGACAGGCCCAGCAGCTTGAGCTTGCCGCTTTGCACATGGGGATAGGTGGCCAGCATGCCGTTCATCAGCACCTGGGTCTGGCCTGCCACCGTGTCCTGGATGGACTGCACGCCGCCCTTGTAGGGCACGTATTCCCAGCGGGCGCCCGTGGCGCGCGCCAGTTCCACGCCGGCCAGGTGCGGGGCGCTGCCCGTGGCGGTGACGGCAAAGCTCAGGTCTTCCTTCTTGGACAGGGCCACCAGCTCCTGCAGGTTGTTGGCCGGCACCGAAGGATGGACCACCAGCAGGTGGGGCGAGTAGGCCAGCATGGCCGTGCCGCGCAGGTCCCGGGACAGGTCGAAGGACAGCTTGGTGTAGAGCGAGGGCGAGATGGCCAGCGCACCCAGGTCGCACAGCATCAGCGTGTGGCCGTCGGGCTGGGCCTTGGCCACCATGTCGGCACCCAGGTTGCCGTTGGCGCCGGGCTTGTTCTCGATGACCACGGGCTGCTTGAGTTCTGCCGACAGCAGCGGGCCGATGGCGCGCGCGATGATGTCCGAGCTGCCGCCCGGCGGGTAGGGCACCACCAGGCGCAGCGGCCGCGTGGGCCAGTTGCTCTGGGCCAGCGCACCGGCGCCGGTGGCTACGAGGGCGGTGGCGCCAGCGGCGCGCAGGAACTGCTTTCGGCTCAGGGTCATGCTCTTGTCTCCGGGTTTTATGTTGTCAGTTGTCGTACAACTGAAGCCGATTTTTAACCGAGATCTGCAAGCAGTGATAAAGGGTTTTCCCTTGGTTGTCTGAATTCCCGTGACAACGCCATCGGCCCCGAAAGGCCCATGGGAGCACTCAGGCGGCGCTGGTCTTTTGCGCCAGGCGCAGGCGTTCGCGGCTGTTGGTCAGGTGGATGCGCATGGCCGCGCGGGCCGAGTCGGCATCCTGGCGCTCGATGGCGGCGAGGATTTCCTCATGCTCGCGGTTGACGCGGCGCAGGTAGTCGGGGTCGCGCTGGGGCTGGTGGATGGAGGCGATGCGCGTGCGCGGAATCAGCTGGGCGCCGAAGTGCCGCAGGATGTCGCCGAAGTAGCGGTTGCCCGTGGCCTCGGCGATCTGGGTGTGGAAGGCCAGGTCATGGGCCACCGTGTCCTCGCCGCGCGCAAAGGCGATCTCGAAGGCCTGCAGCGCCATGCGTATGCCCTGCAGCTGCTCGGGGCTGCGGCGCAGCGCGGCCAGGCCGGCGCTTTCGGTCTCCAGGCTGATGCGCAGCTCCAGCACGGCCATCACGTCCACGGCGGCCGTCAGCTCGTCGGCATTGAGCATCAGCGTGGATGCGGGCTGGGCGGCGCGCACGAAGGTGCCTATGCCGTGGCGCGTCTCCACCAGGCCCGAGGCCTGCAGGCGCGACAGCGCCTCGCGCACCACGGTGCGGCTGACTTCGTAGGTCTGCACCAGCGACGACTCCGTGGGCAGCTTCTCGCCTTCGGCCAGCAGGCCGTTGCGGATCTTGCTCGCGAACTCGTCGAACAGCAGGGCGGCCAGATTGCGGCCGCTGCGACCGGACTTTCCTCGCAGGGGAAGCTCGATCGTTGGGGGTGATGCGGGAAATCCCTTTGCCGAACTTTCCATGGTGCTGATCATAATCGCTCCAAGTTGTACGACAACGTATCACAAGACGTCCACGCCATCGAGTTTTTTTGATCCTCCTGAACCCGCATTCCAGATGAGCACCACCCACGCGACCCACGCGATCCGCCACATACGCATCACGCCCATTGCCTTCCGCGATCCGCCGCTGCTCAATGCGGCCGGCATCCACGAGCCCTGGGCGCTGCGTTCCATCATCGAGATCGAGACGGCCTCGGGCCTGGTCGGCATCAACGAAAGCTATGGCGACCAGCCCATGCTCGATGCGCTGGCCAAGACCGCGCCCGCGCTGGTGGGGCTGTCGCCCTGGGCGCTCAACGAGATGGAGGCCCGCGTCGCGGCCCTGGTGGCGCCGCCTGCGCTGACGGCTTCCGAATTCCTGGGCCAGCAGGTGTCGCTGGCGCCGGGCACGCATGTGTCCAAGACGGTGGCCAAGGTCGTCAGCGCCTTCGAGGTCGCCATGCTGGACCTGCAGGGCCAGATGGCGGGCGCCCCCATCGTGGATCTGCTGGGCGGCGCCGCGCGCGACAGCGTGCCGTTCTCGGCCTACCTGTTCTACAAGTACGCAGAGCACATCGACAGGCCCTATGGGCCAGATTCTTCGCCCGACGCCTGGGGCGAGGCCCTGGCGCCGCAGCAGCTGGTGGAGCAGGCGCGGCGCATGATTGCGCAGTACGGTTTCCAGAGCATCAAGCTCAAGGCCGGCACGCTGCCGCCCGAGCAGGAGGCGGCCGGCATCCTGGCGCTGGCCGAGGCCTTTCCAGGCACGCCGCTGCGCATCGATCCCAATGGCAACTGGACGGTGGAGACCAGCCTGAAGATCGTGCAGCAGCTGCAGGGCGTGCTCGAGTACTACGAGGACCCGGCGCCCGGCCTGGACGGCATGGCCGCCGTGGCACGCGAGTGCGATGTGCCGCTGGCCACCAACATGGTGGTGACGGACTTTGCCGAGTTCCGCCGCAATGCCGAGATGGGCTGCCCCGTGAAGATCGTGCTCAGTGACCACCATTACTGGGGCGGGCTGCGCGCCACGCAGCGCCTGTCCACGCTGTGCCGCACCTTCGACCTGGGCCTGTCCATGCACAGCAACTCGCACCTGGGCATCAGCCTGGTGGCCATGACGCACCTGTGCGCCAGCGTGCCCCTGCTGACCTATGCCTGCGACACGCACTACCCCTGGCAGGACGAGGAAGTCGTCGAGGGCGGCCGGCTGCAGTTCGAGCAGGGCAGCCTGCGCGTGCCCACGGCGCCCGGCCTGGGTGTGCGGCTGGACCGCGAGGCCCTGGCCCGCCTGCACGACAACTACCTGCACTGCGGCATCCGCAACCGCGACGACCTGGGGCAGATGCGCAAGTACGACCCCGCGTTCACCGGCCACCAGCCGCGCTTCTGAACCCGCTTTCACACCATTCCAACGACAAGCCCTTCCCGGAGACAAGCACCATGCAACGCCGCACACTCATCCAACATTCCCTCGCCAGCGCCCTGCTGCTGGGCACGGCCCTGGCCGCCATGCCCGCCGCCGCGCAGGGCAACTGGCCCACGGGCAAGCCCATCACCTACCTGGTGCCGTTCCCGCCTGGCGGCAATACCGATACGCTGGCGCGCGTGATCGCCCAGCCGCTGAGCAAGGCCCTGGGCACGCCCGTGGTGATCGAGAACAAGGGCGGCGCGGGCGGCAGCGTGGGCTCGGCCATTGCGGCGCGCGCACCGGCCGATGGCTACACCATCCTGGGCGGCACCATCAGCTCGCACGCCATCAATGTGAGCCTGTACGCCAAGCTGGACTACGACCCGGTCAAGTCCTTCACACCGGTGGCCATGCTGGGCTCGGGCCCGCTGGTGCTGGTTGTGCCGGCCTCCAGCCCCTACAAGACGCTGGCTGACGTGCTGGCCGCCAGCAAGGCCAAGGCAGCGGCGGGCGGACTGACCTCGGCCTCGCCGGGCAGCGGCACCTCCAACCACATGGCGCTGGAGCTGCTGGGCTACCAGACGGGCGTGAAGTTCACCCACGTGCCCTACAAGGGCAGCGGCCCGGCCGTGCAGGACGTGATCGGCGGCCAGGTGGACATGATGTTCGACACCGCCCTGGTCGTCGGCCCCCATGTGCAGGCCGGCAAGCTGCGCCCCATTGCCGTGACCAGCTCGCGGCGCCTGGAGTCGCTGCCCGATGTGCCCACCATCGCCGAGGCGGGCGAGAAGGGCTTCGACATGGGATCGTGGCAGGCCGTGTTCGCGCCCGCAGGCACGCCCAAGCCCATCGTGGACCGGCTGCATGCGGAGATCATGAAGATCGTCGCCACGCCCGAGGTGCAGGCGCGCCTGAAGAACTTCGGCATGCTGCCCTCGCAGATGACGCCGGCCGAGCTGGGCGAGTACCAGAAGGCCGAGGTGGTCAAGTGGGGGAAGGTGATCAAGGCTGCTGGAATAAAAGCAGAGTGACCCCCTGAGGCGCTTCGCGCCTTCCCCCTTCTCGCTTCGCGGAGGGGGACAACGCCGTCGCCGCGAGGCGGCTCTTGCTCGGCGTTCCTGAGTTGGGACGTGACGGTTGCGAGGGCTGCACTCCGATTGCGACAGGCCCCTAGAAAATTGAGACATTGCCATGAGTACCCCACTTCCTCTTTCCATCCGCATGCATCCGGCCGACAACGTGGCCATCGTGGCCAATGACGGGGGTTTGCCTGCGGGCACGGTGATGCCCGGGGGGCTGGTGCTGGTCGACAAGGTGCCGCAGGCGCACAAGGTGGCGCTGGTGGATATTGCCGAGGGCGGCGAGGTGCGCCGCTACAACGTGGTGATCGGCTATGCGCTGCAGGCCATTGCTGCGGGCAGCTGGGTGCATGAGCGGCTGCTGCGCATGCCGGGGGCGCTGTCTCTTGAGGGGTTGCCGATCGCCACGGTGCAGCCGCCCGAGCTGCCGCCGCTGACGGGCTACACCTTCGAGGGCTACCGCAATGCCGATGGCACGGTGGGCACGCGCAATATCCTGGCCATCACCACCACGGTGCAGTGCGTGGCCGGGGTGCTGGATTTCGCGGTGGGCCGCATCAAGGCCGAGCTGCTGCCGCGCTATCCGAATGTGGACGATGTGGTGGGCCTGGAGCACAGCTATGGCTGCGGCGTGGCCATCGATGCCGTGGGCGCCGAGATTCCGCAGCGCACGCTGCGCAACATCAGCCACAACCCGAATTTCGGCGGCGAGGTGATGGTGGTGAGCCTGGGCTGCGAGAAGCTGCAGCCCGAGCGGCTGCTGCCGCCGGGCTCGTTTCCCATCGTCGATGAGCGAGAACCCGCGCTGGACGTGGTCTGCCTGCAGGACGAGGCGCATGTGGGCTTTATGTCCATGGTGGACTCCATCATGGGCAGCGCCAGGGTGCATCTGGAGCGGCTGAACGCGCGCCGGCGCGAGACCGTGCCGGCCAGCGCCCTGGTGGTGGGCGTGCAGTGCGGCGGCAGCGATGCGTTCAGCGGCGTCACGGCCAATCCGGCCGTGGGCTTTTGCACCGATTTGCTGGTGCGCGCAGGCGCCACGGTGATGTTCAGCGAGGTGACCGAGGTGCGCGACGGCATCGACCAGCTGACCTCGCGCGCCTCCAGCCCCGAGGTGGCCGAAGCCATGATCGAGGAGATGGCCTGGTACGACGCCTACCTGGACAAGGGCCGCGTGGACCGCAGCGCCAACACCACGCCGGGCAACAAGAAGGGCGGCCTGTCCAACATTGTCGAGAAGGCCATGGGCTCCATCATCAAGAGCGGCACGGCGCCCATCACCGGCGTGCTGTCGCCGGGCCAGCGGCTGGCCGACCGGGGCATCCAAAGCGGCCTGGTCTATGCGGCCACGCCGGCCAGCGACTTCATCTGCGGCACGCTGCAGCTGGCCGCCGGCATGAACCTGCATGTGTTCACCACGGGCCGGGGCACGCCCTACGGCCTGGCCCAGGTGCCCGTGATCAAGGTGGCCACGCGCAGCGACCTGGCGCGGCGCTGGCATGACCTGATGGACGTGAACGCGGGCCGCATCGCCGAAGGCCAGGCCAGCATCGAGGACGTGGGCTGGGAGATGTTCCGCCTGATGCTGGACGTGGCCAGCGGCCGCAAGAAGACCTGGGCCGAGCAGTGGAAGCTGCACAACGCCCTGGTGCTGTTCAATCCAGCGCCCGTGACCTGAGCCGCGCGCACAGGCCCCTGTCGGCACAGGCTGACAGGGCGCTGGTGCGCCGCTGCGCACAATGGGGCCCATGCCCTCAGATACCCCGGAAACTCCCCCCGCCTCGTCCTGGTCCGCACGCCTGCAGCGCCTGATGGAGCTGAACCCGCTGCGCGCCATGTGGAATGCCGTTCAGCTGTGGCTGGACGCCGATGGCCTGCGCATGAGCGCCGCCATGTCCTTCTACGGCATCCTGAGCCTGGCGCCGCTGCTGCTGCTGCTGGTCGGCCTGCTGGGCTGGTGGGTGGACCGCAGCTATGTGGAACACCAGTTGATCGACCAGGTGCAGGACGTGATCGGCGAGCGCGGCGCCCAGGTGGTGCGCGGCGCGCTGGAAAGCGCCCAGCGGCCCGACGAGGGGCGGCTGGCCTCGCTGTTCGGCTTCATCCTGCTGATGTCGGGCGCCACGGGTGTGTTCGTGGAGCTGCAGTCCGCGCTGGAAAAGCTCTGGACCTCGAACGGCGAGCCACCGCCGCCCAAGGCCGTGTGGTGGCGCATGGCCGCGCTGCGGCTGCGCGGCCTGACCTATGTGCTGGCGCTGGGCTTCTTGCTGCTGGTGTCCATGGCCCTGTCCACGGCCATCCAGCTGATCACCAACTGGGCCGGCACCAAGCTGCAGATTCAGCCGCTGGGGCCGCTGATCAGCCTGATCAACGAATGCGTGTCCTTCGGCATTGCCGTGCTGCTCTTTGTGGGGCTGATGCGCATCGGCAGCGGCCCCAAGCCCCGGCTGCGCTATCTGATCTTCGGCGCCATCGTCGGCGCCCTGCTGTTCACGCTGGGCAAGCAGGCCCTGGCCTGGTATCTGTCCACGGCGGCCGTGGTCTCGGCCTATGGCGCGGCGGGTTCGCTGGTGGTGCTGTTGATGTGGATCTATTTCTCGTCGGCCATCCTGCTGCTGTCGGCCGCCACGGCCAAGGCCTTCAGCGACGCCGAGGTGCGCTTCACCCACCCCATCCGCTGGGCGCCGCCCGCCGGTCCAGCGCAGGCCAGGGACACTTCGGACGGCAAGGGCTGAGCGGCTGCATTTCGACGAAGATGAACGCCTGCGCCGCGGCCCGCAAAGCCGCGGCGCAGGGCGTTTGGGAGTGGAACAATGCAGCGAAAGTCCCCGGGCACCGAGGCCCGGGGCCAAGGACAACATGGACCGATTGCAGACCATGCGGGTGTTTCAGACCGTGGCCGACGAGGCCGGGTTTTCGGCGGCGGCGCGTCGCCTGGACATGTCCGTGCCCACGGTCACGCGCCTGGTGGCCGACCTGGAGCAGCACCTGGGCACGCGGCTGCTGCAGCGCACCACGCGCAGCGTGTCGCTGACCGAGGCCGGCGAGGCCTATCTGGAGCGCGTGCGCGGCATCCTGGCCGATGTGGAGGATGCCTTCAGCTTGGCGCAGGCGCACACGCTGGAGCTGTCGGGCGCCGTGCGCGTGCTCACGCCGCCCGTGTTTGCCGAGCATGTGCTGGCGCCGCTGGTGGCGGACTTCCACCGCCTGCATCCGCGCATCTGCATCGAGGTCTTCGTGGAGTCGGCCAGCGAGGCCGCCGTGGGCGAGTACGACATCACCTTCCTCAACGCCGAGGAGGGCTATGACGGCAACGTGGTGGCGCGGCCCATCGTTACCACCTGCGGCCTGGCCTGCGCCTCGCCCGAGTACCTGGACGCCCATGGCGTGCCCGCCGTGCCCGAGGATCTGGCGGGCCACCAGTGCCTGCTGCGCCGCCGCGCCCAGGGCCGCTCCGACGTGCTGCGCCTGCGCCGGCTCGATGGCAACGCGGGCGAGGCCGAGGTGGCCGTGCAGCCCGTGCTGGTGGCCAACCACACCGGCACGCTGCTGCGTGCCACGCTGGACGGCGCGGGCATCAGCACCCAGCCGCTGGACCTGATCGCGCGCCACCTGCGTTCGGGCCGGCTGCGCCATGTGCTGCCCGAATGGACCACGGGCCATTTCACCCTCTACGCCACCTTGCCCACGCGCAAGTTCATGCCGGCGCGCGTGCGCAGCTTCCTGGACTTCGTGGCCGAGCACACGCAGCGCTCCATGCAGGGCCTGCCCGCCAACTTGCCGGCCCTGTCCATCTGAGCGCGGCTGTCATCTAGGTTACTGGCGGGGCCCTGAGGGTCTCGGGGTTTCCCAGGTGAATTCCGCTGTGCGGAATCTTCGGGTTGATCGTGGCGCCGCCCCCCTCCTAAGCTGGCCTTGCCTGTCTGCCGCATGCGTTGTCGCGCCGCGCCGGCCGGCCATGCAAAGGAGACAAGACAATGCAAGCACAGACCCTGGCCGGGCGCCGAGCCGCGCCTTTCCGCAGGAGGCGTTGAATGGACGTTTTTCTGCAGCAAGTGCTCAACGGCCTGACCCTGGGCGGCATCTACGGCCTGGTGGCCCTGGGCCTGACCCTGGTCTACGGCATCCTGCACGTGCCCAATTTCGCGCACGGCGGCTTCTACATGATCGGCGCCTTCGTGGCCTTCCAGGCCATGGTGGCCTGGAGCTGGGGCTACTGGGCGGCCATGCTGACCGCAGCCGTCGCGGTGGCGGTGCTGGGCATCGTCAGCGAGCGGCTGATCTTCCATCCGCTGCGCAAGGCCTCGCCCCTGCATCCCAAGATCGCCTCCATCGGGCTGCTGCTGTTCCTGGAGGCGGGCGCCCAGGCGCTGTGGGGCGCGGACTTCCAGCGCATGCCCACGCCCTACACCTCCATCGTGGAGATGGGCGGCATCACGGCGCCCGCGCAGCGCCTGCTGATCATCGGCGCGGCCTTTGCGCTGATGGTGGCCCTGCACCTGTTCCTGACGCGCACCATCACGGGCGCGACCATCATCGCCATGGCGCAGAACCGCGAAGGCGCATCGATGGTGGGCATCGATGCCAACCGCGTATCCATGCTGACCTTTGCCATCTCGGGCGTGCTCGCGGCCGTGGCGGCCACGCTGTATGCGCCCATCAACCTGGTCTATCCGGCCATGGGCCACCTGGTCATCACCAAGGCCTTCGTGATCATCATCCTGGGCGGCATGGGCAGCATCCCGGGCGCCGTGCTGGGCGGACTGATCATCGGCTTTGCCGAGAGCTTCGGCGCCTACTACATCTCCACCGACTACAAGGACATCATCGCCTTCGTGCTGCTGGTGGTGATCCTGTCGCTGCGCCCGCAGGGCCTGTTCGCCAAGAGGAGTCATTGAATGAACGGATTCATCGACTCCCGCGTTGCCTGGGGCCTGCTGCTGGCCGCCGGCATCGCCTTCCCCTGGCTGGCGGGCAATGACTACCACCTCACGGTGATGAGCACGGCCTACATCTTCGCCATCGCCACGCTGGGCCTGAACCTGATCACGGGCTACACGGGCCAGCTCAACCTCGCGCATGCGGGCTTCATGGCCGCGGGCGCCTATACCGTGGGCATCCTCACGGTGGACCATGGCTGGCCGTTCTGGGGCGGGCTGGTGATGTCGGGCGTGGTGTGCGCGGTGCTGGGCTACCTGATCGGCATCGTCTCGCTGCGCCTGAAGGGGCATTACTTCTCGATCTTCACGCTGTGCGTGGGCTACATCATGTTCCTCGTGATCGAGAAGTGGGAGGGCCTGACCCACGGCACCGTGGGCATCATGGGCATCCCCGCGCCCGAGGCCCTGGGCGCGCTGAGCTTCGAGTCGCCGCTGGCGCTGTACTACCTGGTGCTGGCCTTCCTCGTGGCCTCGGTCTGGGTGATGCGGCGCATCGTCCGGTCGCTGCTGGGCCGCACCTTCATGGCCATCCGCAACAGCGACGAATTGGCCGAGGCGCTGGGCATCAACCTCATGCGCAACAAGGTGCTGGCCTTCATGCTGAGCGTGGTCTACGCGGGCGTGGCCGGCGGCCTGTACGCCGGCTTCGTGCGCTTCATCGGTCCCGACATGGCCGGCGTGCACCATACCTTCGACATGATGATCTTCGCCATGGTCGGCGGCATGGGCACGGTGCTGGGGCCGCTGCTGGGCGCCATCGGCATGCCCTGGATCACGCAGTACCTGCAGTTCCTGCAGGAGTACCGCTTCATCGTCTTCGGCCCGATTCTCGTGATGCTGGTGATCTTCATGCCCTACGGCGTGGTGGGCAGCTTCACCGCATGGCGCGCGCGCCGCAATGCCAAGGAGGGCAAGCCGCATGCTCAAGATTGACCACCTGACCAAGACCTTCGGCGGGCTGGCCGCCGTCAACGATGTCAGCACCGTGATCGAGGAAGGCCGCATCAACGCCATCATCGGCCCCAACGGCGCGGGCAAGACCACGTTCTTCAACCTGATCAGCTGCGTGCACAAGCCCACCTCGGGCACCATCACCTTCAACGGCCAGGACGTGACCTCGCTGCGCACCGACCAGGTGGCGAAACTGGGCGTGGCGCGCACCTTCCAGACCACGGCGCTGTTCGACCGCGCCACGGTGCTGGACAACCTCATCGTGGGCCACCGGCTGCGCACGCGCTCAGGCCTGTGGGACGTGCTGCGCGGCTCCAGCCGCCTGCGCGAGGAAGAGCGCGTGTGCCGCGAAAAGGCGCGCGACGCGCTGGACTTCGTGGGCCTGTCGCATGTGGCCGGCCGCATTGCGGGCGACATCACGCAGGAGGAGCGCAAGCGCGTGGCCTTCGCGCTGGCCCTGGCCACCGACCCGAAGCTGATGCTGCTCGACGAGCCCGCTGGCGGCGTCAACCCCGAGGAGACCGAGGGCCTGGCCGAGCTGATCCGCAAGCTGGTGCGCCACGGCATCACGGTGGCGCTGATCGAGCACAAGATGGGCATGATCATGAGCCTGGCCGACAAGATCCTGGTGCTCAGTTACGGCGAGAAGATCGCCGAGGGCACGCCCGAGGAAATACGCCGCAACCCCGCCGTCATCGATGCCTACCTGGGGAGCGAGCATGCTGAAGTTTGAGAACGTGTCGCTGCGCTACGGCAGCTTCCTGGCGCTGGACGGGGTCAGCCTGCATGCCGACCGGGGCGAGCTGGTGGTGCTGCTGGGCGCCAACGGCGCGGGCAAGAGTTCGCTGTTCCTCACGGCCAGCGGCATCCACAAGGCCGCAGGCGGCTCCATCGTCTGGAATGGCAAGGAGCTGGCCGGCAGCAAGCCATCGGCCATCGTGCAGTCCGGCGTGGTGCAGTGCCCCGAAGGGCGCAAGCTGTTTCCCCAGATGTCGGTGCTGCGCAACCTGCAGCTGGGCGCCTATGTGCACCGCCGCGACCCCGGTCCCAGCCAGAAGACGCTGCAGGAGGTGATGGAGCTGTTTCCCATCCTGCGCGAGAAGCAGCACGACCCGGCCGGCTCGCTGTCGGGCGGCCAGCAGCAGATGGTGGCCATCGGCCGCGCCATGATGGGCCGGCCCCAGGCCCTGCTGCTGGACGAGCCCTCGCTGGGCCTGGCGCCCCTGGTCATCAAGCAGATGTTCGAGGCCATCCAGCGCATCAACGCCGCTGGCACCACCGTGCTGCTGGCCGAGCAGAACGCCTATGCGGCGCTGAAGATCGCGCACCGCGCCTATGTGATGGAAAGCGGCCGCATCGTGCGCGAGGGCAAGCCGGCCGAGCTGCTGGCTGACGACTCCATCCGAAAAGCCTACATCGGTGCATGACATGACACTGCACCCCCTGAGCCGCTGCGCGGCTTCCCCCTCTCTCTCGCTTCGCGAGGGAGGGGGACGACGCCCTCGCTGCGGGGCGGCCCTTGCTCGGCGTCCCTGGTCTGGGCTGCGCCGGATTTATGCGTTGCGTCAGCAGCGATTCGTTCTTCACTATCCAAGGAGACAGACATGACAGCATTCGCACCATTGACCCGCCGCAGGGTGGGCACGCTGGCCCTGGCCTGCGCCGCCGTGGCCGCTGCCGGCCCCGCGCTGGCGCAGGAGGTGGTCAAGATCGGCTACTCGGGCCCGCTGTCGGGCGGCGCTGCCCAGTACGGCAAGAACGTGCTCGACGGCATGCAGATGGCCGTCTCCGAGATCAATGCCGCAGCTCCCGAGATCGGTGGCAAGAAGGTCAAGATCGAGATCGTGCCGCTGGACGACAAGTACAACCCGTCCGAGACCGCGATCAACGCCCAGCGCCTGGTGCAGCAGCACAAGACGGCGGCCATCCTGGTGCCGCATTCGGGCGGCATCTTCGCGCTGCAGACCACCAACGAGCGCAGCAACTTCATCGTGCTGGCCTACAGCTCGGTGCCGCAGATCACCAACCGGGGCAACAAGCTGACCCTGCGCATCCCGCCCGAGTTCACCTCGTACATCGACCCGTTCTCTAAATACGTGATGGGCCGCTTCGGCAAGAAGGTGGCCCTGGTCGGCGCCGACCACGACTACGCCAAGGCCTGGGTCGCCGCCTTCAAGCCCGGCTGGGAAAAGCTGGGGGGCACCGTGGTGGCCGAGAACGCCATGAGCTACAACCGCGCCACCGATTTCTACAGCGGCGTGAGCAAGGCCCTGGCCGAGAAGCCCGACGTGCTCTTCGTGGGCGGTGCCTCCGAGCCCACGGCCCTGGTCGTCAAGCAGGCGCGCGAGCTGGGCTTCAAGGGCGGCTTCGTGGTCATGGACCAGGCCAAGCTCGACGAAATGGCCCGCGTGGTCGGCGGCTATGCGCCGCTGGAAGGCGCCATTGGCGTCATGCCCGTGTCCGAGGACACCAAGCCCGAGAACAAGGCCTTCGTCGAACGCTTCGGCAAGGTCTACCCCGGCCGCATCCCGGGCTCGGAGGCGCAGTGGAACTACACGGCCGTGCACGCCACCGTCAAGGCCATGCAGCTGGCCGGCTCGGCCTCGGACACCAAGGCCATCCACGCCAAGCTCGACGAGGCCTACAAATCCCTGCGTCCCGACGTGAACCCCGGCGGCGTCAAGGGCGTGGATGAGCGCGGCGGCACCCTGACCACGGAACGCGGTGCCGCTGTGCGCGACGGCAAGATTGAGGCGGTGATGACGGTGGGGAGCAGGTAAAGCTATTGAGCGCGGCCGTGCCTTCGTGTCCGGCCGCGCCTCAGAGGCTGCGCTTGAGGCGCCCGGATTCGATGTCCGCGCGCAGCAATTCGTTGACGCGTGTTTGCCAGCCCTGGCCGGTGGCCTTGAGCGCTTGCAGTACGTCGGGGTCGAAGCGGATGTTGGTGGCGATCTTGGCATCTGCCTTGACCGAGCCTTGCGGGCGGCCCCGTTTGCGCGCGGCAATCTGCTCGGGCGTGTGCACGGCGGCAAACTGGCCTGCCTTGGCCTCTTGCAGCGCCTGACGCAGGCCGGGAACCGCCTCGCCCGCGTCGGCCTCGATGGCCTGGGCCAGCTTTTCCGTGTCCATGGCCTGCAGGGCCTTCAGGGACTTCACCATGGTCAACTCCTTCGGATGTCCTTGGGCAGGAGTTTGTTTGCTCGGCCTTGGCATACAAAGGCTTTTATTGAAACAAAAAGGAGCGCCTCGGCGCTCCTCTGTGGTCAGCGCGATGCGCCTTACAACAAGCTCGCTCCACCATCCAGCACCAACGCCTGCCCCGTCATGTGCCGCGACGCATCGGACGCCAGGTAGACCACGGCGCCCTTGAGGTCCTCCTCGCCGCCGATGCGGCGCAGCGGGGCGCGGGCGATGAGCTGGTCGCCGAGCTTGTCGATGAGGCCGTTGGCCAGCTTGCTGGGGAAGAAGCCCGGGCAGATGGAGTTGACGCGGATGCCGTAGTGGCCCCATTCCGAGGCCAGGGTGCGCGCCAGGTGCACGGCGGCCGCCTTGGAGGTGTTGTAGGCCACGGTGTTCATGCCGGGCGGCGTGCCCTTGAAGGCCGCGACCGAGGCCGTGATGATCACGTTGCCCTGGCCCTTGGGGATCATCACGCGCCTGGCCACTTCGCGGGTGAGGAAGAAGGGCGCGGAGACGTTGAGGTTCATGACCTTGTTCCAGGCCTCGTCCGGGTATTCCTCGGCCTTGGCGCCCCAGGTGGCGCCGGCGTTGTTGACGAGGATGTCGATGTCGCCGCAGCGCGTCAGCACGTCATCGACCAGGGCGGGGATGGTGTCGAACTTCTGCAGGTCGTTGGTGAAGGTCTCGACCTGGTAGCCCAGGCCTTGCAGGTGGGCCTTGGCTTCGGCCAGTTCGTCGGACTTGCGCGCCGTGATGGCGAGGCGGGCGCCCATCTCGCCCAGCGCCTCGGCCATCTGCAGGCCCAGGCCGCGCGAGCCTCCGGTGATGAGGGCGGTCTTGCCGGTGAGGTTGAACAGTGCTTTCACGCTCATGCTGGGTGTCTCCTGCCTTGGTTTCCTGATGGTTGAGCAACGCCCTCCATGCTAGGGCGCCAGGGCGGCGCGCGCTGTCGTCTTGGCTACTGTGCGGGCGCCTGCGGGACAACCGGCCAGGCCCGGTCTGCGGTCAGGCGCGGTCTATGTCCTGCTGCAGCCGCCGCACCATGCGCTGCAGCGCGGGCACGCCGTCCTGGCGCAGCGCATCGGCCGTGACAAAGCGCGAGGGCCCGCCCAGGCTGACGGCCATCAGCGGCAGGCCACGCCCCGGCGAGAAGGCCAGGGCGATGGCGTTGACCTCGGGCTGCCAGTCGCCGAACGAGCACGACAGCCAGGGTTGCGGATGGGTGCTGGCGCCGGGCCACAGCGGCAACTGCGCCTGGGCGGCGGCCCATTGCTCGGGGGCGTGCGATTGCAGGTAGTCCAGCGCGCGCTGGCGCTCGGATGCGGGGCTGGCGGCCAGCCAGGCGCGGCCCACGGCCGTGGTGGCCAGGGGGATGCGCGAGCCCATGTCCAGGTCGCGGTGCGTGAAGCGCGCGCTGGGGCAGTGCTCGATGTAGACCATGTTGTGCCGGTCGCGTGCGGCCAGGGCCACCTCGGCATCGGTGGTGGCGGCCAGCTTTTGCATCAGCGGGCGCGCGATCTGGCGCACGTCCAGGCGCGAGAGCATGGCGCTGCCCAGGGCCAGCGTGGCTGTGCCCAGGCGGTATTTGCCCTCTTCGGGCACGTGGATGAGGTAGCCCAGCGTGGTCAGCGTGTGCGTGAGGCGCGAAACCGTGGACCTGGGCAGTCCGCAGCGCCTGGCGATGTCCTGGTTGCCTAGCAGCTTTTCGCCGGAGCGAAAGCAGGACAGGACATCAAGGCCGCGCGCCAGGGCGACGATGAAGTTGCGGTCATCGTCGCCGGGCTGGGGCGGCGGGGTGCGGGAGGGCGGCATGCGCCGATTATGGGCAGCCGCCCCGCCACGGGGTGTCGTGGGCTTTACTTCTCGACGAAGGCGCGCTCGACCACGAAGTCGCCGGGCGTGGTGGTGTTGCCTTCCTTGAAGCCGCGGTGCTCCAGCAGCTCCTTGAGTTCGTTCAGCATGGCGGGGCTGCCGCACAGCATGACGCGGTCGGTCTCGGGGTTGAGCTCGGGCAGGCCGATGTTCTGCGGGAAGGTGCCTGCCGTGATCTGGTTGGAGATGCGGCCCTGGTTGCGGAAGGGCTCGCGCGTCACGGTGGGGTAGTAGACCAGCTTGTCCTTGACGATCTCGCCGAGGAATTCATGCTCGGGCAGTTCCTTCTCGAACAGGTCCTGGTAGGCCAGCTCGCTGGCGTGGCGCACGCCGTGCACGACGACGACCTTCTCGTAGCGCTCGTAGGTCTCGGGGTCGCGGGCCACGGCCAGCCAGGGGGCCAGGCCCGTGCCGGTGCCGATCAGGTACAGGTTCTTGCCGGGCAGCAGGTAGTCGATCAGCAGCGTGCCCGTGGGCTTCTTGCCGACGAGGATGGTGTCGCCGACCTGGATGTTCTGCAGGCGCGAGGTCAGTGGACCGTCGGGCACCTTGATCGACAGGAACTCGAGGTGCTCCTCGTAGTTGGGGCTGGCGATGGAGTAGGCACGCAGCAGGTTCTTGCCGTCGACCTTCAGCCCGATCATCGTGAAATGGCCGTTGGAAAAGCGCAGCGCGGTGTCACGGGTGGTGGTGAAGGAGAAAAGGCGGTCGGTCCAGTGGTGGACGGACAGCACGCGTTCTTCAAGAAAAGCACTCATGTTGGCAATACGGTGAATTCGGGGCAGGCAGTGCCCGCCGGGACGTTGCAATGAGAGGTCAGTGCCATTCAGGCACGCGGTGGCGGGAAGCACAGGGAGCAGGCGCGGTGTGCGCGTTGCCGCTGCTTCGTGGCGGCCGGTGACCGGGGCAAGGTCGCTATTGTCCGGTAAATGGCGTCAAAAGGGGCAGGCGCGAACCTTTGTCTTGATACGGATTAGTGATAAGCAAAATGACGCTGGCTGAATCGCTGCAGCGCTCGCTAGGGCTTTTCGGCCGGGCCAGCGCCAAGCGTCCAGGGCAGGACCGCTTCGGCCAGCCAATCCATGAGCACGCGCACGCGGCGCGGCAATTGGCGGCGCTGGGCGTAGATCAGGTACAGCGGCATGGGCGGCGGCGGGTGGCGGGGTAGCACCTCGACCAGTTCCCCTGCGTCCAGCAGCGGCTGCACGGCCAGGCGCGGAACCTGGATCAGCCCCAGGCCGGCCTGGCAGGCCGCGAGATAGGCCTCGGCGTTGTTCACGGTGAGCGCGCCCGCCATCGGCAGGTACCGGGGCTGGCCATCCTCCTCGCACTCGAAGCCCAGCGGCCGCGCGCCCAGCGTGCGCTGGTAGTGCACCAGCCGGTGACCGCCCAGATCCTGCAGCGTGGCGGGCAGCCCGTGGGCCTGGACATAGCCGGGGCTGGCGCAGGTGGCCAGCGCCACCAGGCCCAGCGGGCGTGCCACCAGGCCGGGCTCGTCCACGGGGCCCAGGCGCAGCACGCAATCAAAGCCTTCGCGCACCAGGTCCACGCGGCGCTCGGTGCAGCTCAGTTCCAGCTCCAGCGCCGGATGGCTTTGCAGCAGTTGCGGCAGCAAGGGCATGACGACGTGGCGCGCCAGGCCGGTGGTCATGTCCAGCCGGACCTTGCCCTGCAGCGGCGCGTCGCCGGCCTGCTGGAACTGGCCCTGGAACTCGTCCACGTCGGCCAGCAGGTCCTGGCAGCGCTCGTAGCAGGCCTGGCCGTCCTGGGTGAGCTGCACGCGCCGCGTGGTCCGGTGCAGCAGCCGCGTGCCCAGCCGCGCCTCCAGTTGCTGCACGGCCTGGGAGACGCTGGCCTTGGGCAAACCCATGCTGTCGGCCGCACGCGTGAAGCTGGCCATCTCGGCCACGCGGCTGAAGATCTGCATCTGCTCCAGAAGCTTGATTGTTTGCATGGGGCGAACAAATAAATCAGAAACAGCCAATTTATCCAAAAATCGACCTTCAATACAGTCGCTGTCATTGCAAACCACCTAACGAGGTCCGCCATGACAGTTTCTCCTTCGACCGCTTCTTTCCCTGCCGCCCGCCGCATCGTCCTCGTCACGGGCGGCAGCCGCGGCCTGGGCCGCAATACGGCCGAGCACCTGGCGCGCCAGGGCCTGGACGTGGTGCTGACCTACCGTGAGCGTGCCGACGAGGCCCAGGCCGCCGTGGCCGCCATCGAGGCGCTGGGCGGGCGGGCCGCCGCCCTGCAGCTGGACGTGGCGCGCAGCGCGGGCTTTGCGGACTTTGCGGCCCGCGTGCGCCAGGCGCTGGCCGATACCTGGCAGGCCGACCGCCTTGATGCGCTGGTGCACAACGCCGGCATCGGCATCAACGCGCCATTCGCCACCACCACCGAGGCGCAGTTCGATGAATTGGTCGCCATCCACCTGAAGGCGCCTTTCTTCCTGAGCCAGCACCTGCTGCCCCTGCTGCGCGATGGCGGCAGCATCATCCACCTGTCCAGCGGCCTCACGCGCTTCACCCAGCCCGGCTATGCGGCCTATGCATCCATGAAGGGCGGGGTGGAGGTGCTGACGCGCTACCTGGCGCGCGAGCTGGGGGCGCGCGGCATTCGCGTCAACACGGTGGCGCCGGGCGCGATCGCCACGGATTTTGGCGGTGGCCGTGTGCGCGACGATGCACAGGTCGGCGCGGCCCTGGCCAGCCAGACGGCACTGGGCCGCGTGGGCCAGCCCGACGACATCGGCCCCGTGATGGCCGCCCTGCTGCAGCCCGGCATGGGCTGGGTGCAGGGCCAGCGCATCGAGGCCTCGGGCGGCATGTTTCTCTGAAGGCGCCGGGAGGGCCGTCAGCGCAGGCGCTCGCGCGCCACCATGGACAGCAGCACGATGGCCGCTGCGGCGGCGATGTGGCCGAACCAGGCCACCAGCCCCAGCGACCAGGGCTCCACCTGCAGCGCCGCCCACAGCGACAGCGCCAGCAGCACCCAGCCGGCCGCGCGCAGGCGCCGTGTGTGGGCAGATGGCAGTTCCTTGCCGAACAGGTCGCTCTGGTGGCGGTCCATGGCCAGGGCCAGGCAGGCGAAGGCGCCCAGGGCCAGCAGCTGACAGAACAGATGGGCCATGCTCATGCGCTGGTCTCCGCTGCGGCGGCCGCTGCTGTGGCGGCCACTGCCGTGGCGGCTGCTGCAGTGGCGGCTGCCGTAGGCGCGGGCCGGGCGGCGCGCACCGGTTTGGCCTTGGGCTGGTGGCGCTGGGTGCGCAGGGCCAGATGGGCATGCAGTGCGGCCAGGGCCAGCAGCATGAGGTCCATGCCGGCGAACACCCAGTCGCCCGCGCGCAGGCTGGCCAAGAGGCCGCGATCCGTGGTCAGCGCGTTGACCACGGGCAGCAGGGCCAGGGCGGCGGCGCCGGCCCACAGCAACTCGATCCAGGCCCGCCTGGCGGGCCGGCCCATCGCCCAGAACAGGGTGGCGCCCCAGGCGATGAACATGGCGTGCACCTCCCACTCGGCGCGCTGCGCCATCTCCACCGGCAGCAGGCGATTGGCCCAGAGCATGCCGGCCATGCCGATGGACAGGCCGGCGATGGTGGCGATGTTCAGCCGTTCCACGAGCCGGAAGCCGAAATGCGGCCTTTCCGGGTCGGGCAGCTTGCTGCGCCGCTTCACGTTCCACAGCACCAGTCCCGTTCCCACCATGGCCGTGCCCGCAAGGCTGACGATGAAGTACAGCCAGCGCGTGGGCAGGTCGCCGAAGCGGCCCATGTGCAGCGCATAGAGCACGCCGCGCGTCTCGGCGGCGGCGCCCACGCTGTCCTGTGCCTGCAGCAGCTGGCCGCTGACGCCGTCGAACATCATGAACTGCGGGCTGATGGAGACGCGGCCGTTCTCGCCGCGGATGGCGGTCACGCGCGCATTGGCATCGCCGGGCAGGTTGACGTTCAGGCGTTCCACCTGGCCCGCGCCCCAGCGCTGCTCGGCCTGGCGGACCATGTCGGCCAGCGGTGCCAGGGCCGCGGCCTGGCCCGAGGGCTTGCCGGCCGGAACAAAGGCACTGAGCTGCTGGCCGGCCACCACGCGCTGCTCGGGCGTCATGGTGGTGGCCAGATTGGCCCAGGGCATGTACATCAGTGCCAGGGTCACCAGGCCGGTGTACGTGATCATCAGGTGAAAGGGCAGGCCCAGCACGGACAGCGCGTTGTGCGCGTCCAGCCAGGAGCGCTGGCCCTTGCCCCAGCGGAAGGTGAAGAAGTCGGCAAAGATCTTCTTGTGCGTGATCACCCCGCTGACGATGGCCACCAGCATGAACATGGCGCACAGCCCTGCCAGATAGCGGCCCCAGAGCACGGGCATGTAGTGGAACTGGAAGTGGAAGCGGTAGAAGAACTCGCCGCCGCGCGTCTCGCGCACCGGGCCTTCGAGGCGCGTGCCGGTGGCCGGGTCGAAGCGGCCGTTCTCGAAGCGGCGCCTGGCGCCCTTTTCGGTCTGCGGCGGGCTCCAGAACACCGTGGCCACCGTACTGCGTTCATCGGGCAGGTTGATCAGCCATTGCGGGCTTTGCGGCGCCACATGCGCCATGGCGTCGCCGATCCGCTGGGCCACCAGCGCGGGCTCGCTCGCCTGGCTCTGGTGCGGCTGCTCGGGCTGCATCCACTGCGTGATCTCGTTCCTGAAATAGCTCACCGTGCCCGTGAGGAACATGGCGTAGAGGAACCAGCCCAGCAGCAGGCCGACCCAGGTGTGCAGGTCGGACATGGTCTGGCGGATGCCGGGCGCCTTGGCGGCTTTCCCGGGCTTGGCGGGCTTGCCTGCCGTGTTCGTGGTGTCCGTGGTGTTCGTGTTCATGCGCCCAGCCCCTTGCCCCAGGTCCACCACGCGGCAGGCGCCAGCACCAGGGCGGCGACCAGCAGGCCGGCCCAGGCGCGCGTGGCGCTGCGCACGGCAAACACCCAGATCACCGCGCCCGCATAGACGGCAAAACTCAGCAAGGTGCCCGAGATCGCCGCCTGCGTGCGGTCTGCGGGCAGGGCCAGCACGGCCACGCTGGCCAGCGCCGCCACGGCGTAGCCGCCAAACAGCGCGGCGAGGATGCGGGAGATCAGCGGCCCGTAGTCACGGAACCAGTCACGGAACCAGTCATGGGTGCGGGCAAGAGTGGGAGATGGCATGGCACGGGGCCTGGAAAGGCTCGAAAAACGCCGGCCGGAGGGGGCGGCGGTGGCGCGGATGTTATTTGAGAATAAGTCCCATTACAAGCGGTGCAGTCAAGTGCGCCGCCACATCCAGCGCCGCCGCGCGCCAAGCGCCCCGGCGCTCAGCCCGCCGGCTGGCGCATGCGGGCCTGCAGGTTCTCGAAGATCTGGCGTGTCACGGGGCTGATCACATGGCTGCGGATGTACAGGCGGTAGGCCAGGTCCGGCAGCGGCGGCATGCCGTCGCCCGCGCCCAGCACGCGCAGGCCCGGGTCGAGCTGCTCCACGCCGCGTGCCGTCACGCCCAGGCCGGCGCGCAGCGCCGCGCGTATGCCCACCAGGCTGGTGCAGGTGTGGCGCGGCGTCCAGGCGATGCCGGCCGCATCCAGCGCATCGCAGCCCAGGCGCCGGAAGATGCTGGGCCCGTCGGCCATGACCAGGGGCACGGGCTTGCCCGGGTCATGGGCATAGCCCGCGCCGCACAGCCACACGGTGGGTGTGGAGCGCAGGGCAAAGCCCTCGAAGCCTTCGTCCTCCCGGTTGGAGATGGCCAGGTCCAGCTCGCCCTGCTTGAGCGACTCCATCAGGAACGGGCTGCGCCCCACATGGATGTCGATCTGCATGCCCGGAAAGTTCAGCGCGATCTCCTGCAGCACGGGCGGCAGCATGTTGTCGGCCGCGTCGTGGGGTGCGCCAATGCGCACCAGGCCCTGCACCTGGCGGTGCTGCAGGTTGCGCAGCGCCTCGTCGTGGATGGCCAGCATGTGGCGCGCATAGCCCAGCAGGCGCTGGCCATGGTCGGTGAGGCGTTTTTGCCGGCCCTGCTTCTCGAACAGCGCGTGGCCGATCTTCTCCTCCAGCCGCTGCATCTGCTGGGTGATGGCCGATTGCGTGCGCCCCATCTGCACGGCGGCGGCGGCAAAGCTGTCGTGGCTGGCAATGGCGGCCAGGGTGCGCAGCAGGTCCAGGTCAAGCGTCTCCATACTTCAATTTTATTGAAGTATTTATTGGGCATGCGTGGATTGTTGCGGGCCGGGCGCCTCACTACAGTGGGCTTCAACGACGACAAGGAGCCCCCTTTGAACACCACCACCAACAACAACATCACCGAACAGCGCAGCGCCGCCGTGGCAGCAGCCATCGACAGCATGAAGCAGGCCATTGGCGAGGACGCGGCCACGCGCGCCAGCCTGGACGCCGTGCTCCAGCAACTGCTGGGCCTGGCCGCGCGCCGAGACTTCTGGCAACAGGCCGACTACGCCGCACCGGAGCAGGGCGAGCACCAGGCGCGCTACCTGATCGCCGAGGACGCCGACCAGAGCTATGCGCTGTACCTCAACGTCATGCGCCCGGGCAAGCGCATCGTGCCGCACAACCACACGACCTGGGCCTGCATTGCCGCCGTGGAAGGCACGGAGCACAACCGCGTCTACGAGCGCACCGACGACGGCTCCGTCCCCGGCAAGGGCACGCTGCGCGAGACGGAACTCGTGGTGGTGGCGCCAGGCCAGGGCATCGCCCTCATGCCCGAGGACATCCACTCCGTGGAGATCCAGGGCGAGCAGGTCATCCGCCACCTGCACATGTACGGCCGCGCGCTGGAGACGCTCAACGAGCGCACCAGCTACGACCTGGCCACCGGTACCTGCCAGACCATGGCCATCGGCGTGCAGACGCGCCGCTGAGCCCCGGCCTCCCGGCCGCTACCTCCCGCTTCCTGCCTTTTCACTGTCCATGCCGCAGCGCGCCCCACGGGGCGCGCGTGGCAGGGCTTTGCCCGAAATTCCTTGCCGATCTTTTTCCCGGACCGCATGCAATGACCGCATCCATTGACGCCCACACCCTCAAATCCTGGCTGCACGACGGCCAGGAGATCGCGCTGCTCGACGTGCGCGAGCACGGCCAGTACGGCGAGTCGCACCTGTTCTACGCCACGCCCCTGCCCTACAGCCGGCTGGAGCTGGATGTGCCCCGCCTGGTGCCGCGCAGGCAGGTGCGCGTCGTCACCTACGACGGTGGCGAGGGCGATGCCAGCGCGGGCGTGGCCGAGCGCGCCGCGCGCCGCCTCGAAGCCCTGGGCTATACCCAGGTCGCCGTGCTCGAAGGCGGTGCCAAGGCCTGGAGCGCTGCGGGCTACACGCTGTTCGCCGGCGTGAACCTGCCCTCCAAGACCTTTGGCGAGCTGGCCGAACACGCCTATGGCACGCCGCGCATCACGGCCCAGCAGCTGGCGGCGCGCCAGGCGGCGGGCCTGCCCCTGGTGGTGCTGGACGGCCGGCCCGTCTCCGAGTTCCACAAGATGAACATCCCCGGCGCCATCTGCTGCCCCAATGGCGAGCTGGCGCTGCGCGTGAGCCGCCTGGTGCCCGATGCGGCCACGCCCATCGTGGTCAATTGCGCGGGCCGCACGCGCTCCATCATCGGCGCGCAGACCTTGATCAACCTGGGCATTCCCAACCCCGTCTACGCGCTGGAAAACGGCACCCAGGGCTGGTACCTGGCCGACCTGCCGCTGGAGCATGGCGGCACGCAGCGCTATGGCGACGACTCGGCCAGCAGCGCGCTGCAAGCACAGGCCCGCGCCCTGGCCGAACGCTTCGACGTGCCCGAGGTCGATGCCGACACCGTGCGCGCCTGGAGCCAGGATGCTGCGCGCACGCTGTTCCTGTGCGATGTGCGCACGCCCGAGGAATTCAAGGCCGGTTCGCTGCCCGGCGCCCAGCACACGCCCGGCGGCCAGCTCATGCAGGCCGGCGACCAGTACGTGGGCGTGCGCGGTGCGCGCCTGGTGCTGTTCGACAGCGATGGCGTGCGCGCCCCCGTGGTGGCCAGCTGGCTGCGCCAGCTCGGCCATGACGCCTGCGTGCTGCGGGGCGGCCTGCAAAGCGGCCTGGACCTGGCACCGGCCCAGCCGCCCCAGGTCCCCGCACTGGCAGGCATCACGGCGCAGGCCCTGCACGAGCGCATGCGCCAGGGCGAGGTGGCCGTGGTCGATCTGCGCGCGGGCATGAAGTACCGCGCAGGCCACATCGCCGGGGCCCGCTGGTCCATCCGCCCGTGCCTTGCCAGCGATCTGGCCGGCGAGACGCGCCAGATCGTGCTGGTGGCCGACGAGCCCGGCATGGCGCAATGGGCCGCGCTGGAACTGCAGGGTGCCGCGCCGCTGCTGCTCGAAGGCGGCCTGGCCGCATGGCAGCAGGCCGGCCTGCCCGTCGAGGCCACGCCCGACAGCCCCACCGACGCCGAGTGCACCGACTACCTGTTCTTCGTGCACGACCGCCACGACGGCAACAAGGAAGCGGCACGCCGCTACCTGGCCTGGGAGACGGGCCTGGTGCCCCAACTGGACGCGCAGGAACTGGCCGCCTTCCGCCTGCCGAGTGCATGAAGCTCCCCCTGAGCGGCTTCGCCGCTTCCCCCTCTCTCGCTGCGCGGGAGGGGGACGGCACCCTCGCTGCGGGGGCGGCCCTTGCTTGGTGCCCCTGGCCAAAGTCACGTCAGTTGCAAAGGCAGCGCCATATATCGCTGACTTGCCGTAGAGCGACATAAATCAGATCACATAACGACAGGAGACAAGACATGTTCGCAATCCCCACCCTGGCCAGGATGCTGGCCGCCAGCCTCGCGGCCCTGGCCATGCTCTCGCAGGCCACGGCCGAGCCGCTGGCTGCGCGCAACGGCTATCCGGCCCAGCCGATCCGCTTCATCTCGCCCTTCCCGCCGGGCGGCGGCAACGACGCCAGCACGCGCTGGGTCACCACGCGCCTGACCGAGGCCACGGGCCAGCCCTCCGTGGTGGAAAACCGGGGCGGTGCGGGCGGCAACATCGGCGCCAAGGCCGTGGCGGAGGCCAAGCCCGATGGCTACACCGTGCTCACGGGGCAGGTCTCGCTGATGGCGGTGAACCCCGCGCTCTACAGCGCGCCGGGCTTCGATCCGCTCAAGAACTTCGTGCCCATCACGCAGATCAACGCGGCGCCGCTGGCCATCGTGGTCGCCTCGGCCTCGCCCCTCAAGAGCTTTGCCGACCTGGTGGCGCGCAGCAAGGGCGAGCCGGGCCGCGTCACCTATGCCACGCCCGGCAACGGCACGCTGTCGCACCTGGTGGGCGTGGTGCTGTCCAAGGAAAACGGCGTGCCCATGACCCATGTGCCCTACAAGGGCGCGGGGCCGGCCATCAACGATCTGCTGGGCCAGCAGGTCGACGTGCTGATCACCTCCACCTCGTCCGTGGCCGGCATGATCCAGGCGGGCCAGGTGCGCGCGCTGGCCGTCACCAGCCCGCGCCGCATCGGCGTGTTCGGCAAGGTGCCCACGCTGGAGGAGCTGGGCCTGCGCAATGCGCGCTTCGAGGACTGGTACGGCTTCTTCGCACCCGCCGGCACGCCGCCCGAGCGCGTGGCCTATCTGCACGACGCCATCGTGCGCACCCTGCAACTGCCTGAAGTGACCAAGCTGGTCGTCGATGGCGGCAGCGAAGTCGTGGCCAATACGCCCGAGGCCTTTGCCGCCCAGCTGCGCCAGGACATGGAGCGCTGGTCGCGCGTGGTCAAGCTCTCGGGCGCGAAGATCGACTGATGGCTGCCGCACACGCCCCCGTGCCTGGATCATCGGCCCCTGGCGCCCCCGCGCTGGACCTGCAGACCCGGCTGCTGCATGCGGGCAAGCGCCCGGCCTATGCCGGCGGCACGGCCGTCAACCCGCCCCTGGTGCGCGCCAGCACCGTGCTGTTCGAGAACACGGCACAGCAGCGCGAGATGCGCGAGCGCCGCGCCGGCGAGCGCATCTTCAGCTACGGCGCGCGCGGCACGCCCACCGGCTTTGCGCTGGAAGACGCCGTCAGCGAGCTGGAAGGCGCCCACCGCACGCGGCTGCTGCCCACCGGCCTGGCGGCCATCGGCATGGCCCTGCTCAGCTACCTGCGCCCCGGCGACCATGTGCTGCTGACCGACAGCGCCTACCAGCCCGTGCGCCACCTGGCCGGGCAATGGCTGCGGCCCTACGGCATCGAGTACGACTTCTTCGCGGCCGATGGCAGCGACGCCCAGGCGCGCATGCGCCCCAACACCCGCATGGTCTATGCCGAATGCCCGGGATCGCTGGTCTACGAGATGTGCGACCTGCCCGCGCTGGCGGCCATGGCCCATGCGCGCGGCGCCCTGGTCGTGGCCGACAACACCTGGGGATCGGGCTGCCAGTACCGGCCGCTGGCGCTGGGGGCCGATGTCTCGGTGATGGCAGCCACCAAGTACCTGTCGGGCCACTCCGACGTGATGATGGGCACCGTGGCCACCACCGAGGCCGCCTGGGAGCCGCTGGCCGCGCGCTGCGATGCCTTCGGCATGGCGGTCAGCCCCGACGATGCCTGGCTGGTGCTGCGCGGCATGCGCTCGCTGGCCGCACGGCTGCAGATGCATGAGGCGCATGCGCTGGAGGTGGCGCACTGGCTGCAGCAGCACCCGGCCGTGGCCACCGTGTTCTGCCCCGCGCTGCCCACGCACCCCGGCCATGCGCTGTGGCTGCGCGACTGCCACGGCACCAACGGCCTGGTGTCGCTGGAGCTGCAGCCCGGCACCGCCGAGGCCGCCGTGGACCGCTTCATCGACGGCCTGCGGCTCTTCGGCATCGGCGCCTCCTGGGGCGGCTACGAGAGCCTGGCGACGGCCGCGCACATGGCGCAGGCGCGCAGCGTGACCGACTGGAGTGCGCGCGGGCCCGTGGTGCGCCTGCACATCGGCCTGGAGTCGCCGCGCGACCTCATCGCCGACCTGGAGCAGGGGCTGGCGGCGCTGGACATGCCTGCCTGAGCGATCAGGCCCTCTGAGCGCGCGCCAGTTCGCCGGCCAGCGTCTGCACCAGCGCAGCGGCCGGCATCTCACGCGCCAGCGGCGCACCCTGGCCGGCCCAGTGGGCTGCGTAGTCGGAGCTGCCTTGGGCGGACGCCGCCTGGTGCAGCGCCTTGCCTGCGTCGTAGACGCGCGGGTAGTCGGGCAGGGGCTGGCCATGGCTGGCGCCCAGCGCATGCAGTCGGTTGACCATGCCGCGCGCCGGCCGGCCCGAGATGGCGGCGGTGATGCCCGTGTGGTGGGCGCGTTCGCTGCGCAGCTCGGCACGGTAGGCCGGGCTGGCGGACGATTCAGGGCAGAGGATGAAGGCCGTGCCCAGCTGCGCCGCACAGGCGCCCAGGCCCAGCGCGGCCGCAATGCCTTCGCCATCCATGATGCCGCCCGCCGCGATCACCGGCAGGGCCGTGTTGCGCGCCAGCACGCGCACCAGGGCGAAGGTGCCCATCATGCGGTCCTGCGCGGGATCGAACGTGCCGCGGTGTCCCCCGGCCTCCACGCCCTGGGCCACGATGGCATCGACACCGGCCTGCTCCACCTGGCGCGCCTCGTCCAGCGACGTGGCGCTGGCCAGGGTCACGACGCCGGCCGCGCGCAGCGCGTCGATGAAGCCCTGCTCAGGCAGCCCGAAATGAAAGCTCACCACGGCAGGCCGCTCCTGCAGCAGCATGGCCTGCAGCGCCGCGTTGCCGACGGCGGTGGCGTAGATCTCGTTCAGGCCGGCCGGCGGCTTGGCGCCGAAGCGCGCGAACTCGGGCGCCAGATGGGCCAGCCAGGCGGCCTCGCGCTGCGCATCGGCCCGGGCCGGCCGGTGGCAGAACAGGTTGACGTTGAAGGCGCCCGAAGTCAGCGCGCGCGTCTGCACGATCTGCTGGCGCGCCTGCTCCGTGCCGCTGGCGCCAATGCCCAGCGAGCCCAGGCCGCCGGCCTCGGTGACGGCGGCCGCCAGCGCGGGCGTGGACGTGCCGGCCATGGGGGCCTGGATGATGGGATGGCGCATGCCCAGTCGGGCCATCCACGCGGTCTTTGCGGTGCTCATACGACTCCTTGTTTCCTGTCTCGAATCCGCGCACTCATGCGGCAGCCTGCCGGCGCGCGCTGGCGCGGCTGGCGGCGATCATGAGCGTGCCCAGCAGCAGCGACACGCTGCCGATGACGAACAGGCGCTGGTACGAGCCCAGGCCCGCATAGCTCCAGGCCATGAAATATCCCGACACGGCCTGCATCAGCGCAAAGGCCGCCGTGGCATAGCCCCACATGCGCTTGTGCTGCGCGGGGCCGATCAACTGCATCAAGTAGCCCGAGGTGATGGCCGCCATGCCCGGCGACAGCGCGCCCACCAGAAAGGACGAGGTCGCATGCCCCGCAAATCCCACCCAGAACAGCGGCATGGCAATGGCCAGGGTCTTGACCGCATAGGCGCCCGTGGTCGTGCCCCACCAGCCAAAGCGCGTGGCGCACAGCGAGGCCACCAGCGGCCCGGCAATGGCGCCCAGGCCGAACACGGCCCACTGCGTGGAGGCGTAGGCATCGCCCAACTGCAGCTCGCGCGCCAGGTAGTCCACCCAGAACACCGTGTGCGGCACAAAGCCGAAGGCGTCCGTCATATAGGCCAGCATCACCAGCACCACGGGCAGCGTCCACAGGGGCGCGGCACGCGCGGGCTGGGCATGGGGCGTGATGGCAATGGGCGCAGGCACCGGCAGCCGCCGCACATGGCGCCAGCCCAGCCAGCCGGCCCAGGCGCAGACCGCCGCCAGCGCCCACCAGACGGCTCCCAGGCTCTGGCGCGCCAGCAGCGGTATCAGCGTGGCCGACAGCAGGGCGCCGGCGCCTATGCCGCAGAACATCAGCGGCCCCAGCGCCGCACGCCGCTGCACGGGCGTGGCCGCCAGGGCCACGGAGGGGCCCAGCACCATCAGGATGGCGCCGCCAATGCCCGAGATGCAGCGCCAGGCAAAGAACCAGGGCATGGGCAGCGGCCAGGCGCAGGCCGCAAAGCTCAGCGCCAGGGCCACCCAGCACCACAGCAGCACGCGCAGCGCGCCCAGGCGTTCGGCCAGCGGCGCGGCGGCCAGCGCGCCAATCAGATAGCCCAGCAGGTTGGCCGCACCCAGGTAGGCCACCTGCTCGCCGCTGAACCAGCCGGCATGCACCATCTGCGGCATCAGCGCCGTGTAGGCAAAGCGCGCCAGGCCGACGCCGCTGAGCGTGGCCATGAAGCCGGTCAGCAGCAGGGAAGTTTCGTTGCGTTGGATCACGGGAGTGGGCGCCATGCGGGGAGGATGGGCATACATTAGGCGCTGCCGCCCATCATGTCCAATGATTCAAAATGATGGCGTTGATCTCGATTGAAGATGGATGTCACTGGAGCCGCGATGCAACTGAAGTCCCTGCGCATGTTCCTGGCCGTCTGCGACAGCGGCAGCTTCGGCGCCGCCGCGCAGCAACTGCACACCGTGCAGTCCAACGTGACGGCCCATGTGAAAAAGCTCGAGGACGAGGCCGGCGTGCAACTGCTGGAGCGCAGCGCACCCGTGCACGCCACGCCTGCCGGCCGCCTGCTGGAGCAATACGCGCGGCGCATGCTGGCCGACCATGACGAGGCGCTGGCGCTGCTGCAGGGCAGCGCCCGGGCTGCCGGCGCGCTGCGCATAGGCTCCATGGAAACCACGGCCGCGCTGCGCCTGCCGCCGCTGCTGGCTCGCCTGCACCAGGCCCAGCCCGGCCTGGACCTGGAGCTGCGCACGGCCACCACGGCCGAGCTGCTGGCCGACCTGCTTGCCGGGCGGCTGGACTGCGCCTTCGTCTCGGGCATGCCGCCCCAGTCCCGCCTGCAGGGCTGGCGCGTCTTCGAGGAGGAGCTGGTGCTGGTCACCGCCTTCGCGCTGCCGCGCTTTCCCGATGCCGCCCAGCTCAGCGCCGTGCCCTTCCTGGCCTTCCGCCAGGGCTGCAGCTACCGCCAGCGCATCGAGCTGCTGCTGGCCGCGCGCGGCGTGGCGGCACGCATCATGGAAATGGGATCGCTGGACGCCATCCTCGGCTGCGTGGCCGCCGGCATGGGCTACGGCCTGCTGCCGCGCAGCGTGGTCCAGGCCCAGCAGCACCGCTTCGGCGTGCACATCACGGCCTTGCCCGGCGCACTCGCCCAGGAAGTCGCCCGCGTGGAAACCTGGTTCGTCGTGCCCGCGCGCCAGGGCTGGTCGCCTGCGCTGCATGCGTGCGTGGAGGTGTTGGGGATCGAGGGTGTGCAGGGCGAGGCAGCCCTTGGCCTGGAGGAAGTCCCGGCGGCGTCTGCCTGAGGCTCAGAACAGGTCGGAAGGCAAGGCTGCTGCCTTCTGGGCGATGTCCACCAGTCTTTGGGCCTGGGTGGTCGCATAGGCGGCGATGCGCTGGGCGAAGGCGTGTTCTTCTGGCGTGTAAGGCGATTCGCGCAGAACCTTGGCCGCCGCACCAGGGGCTGCCTTGGCCATGCGCTGGGCTTCACGTGTGAGCAGCCTGCGGTCTATCGCACACAGGTGCGCGAAATGCGCAAACTCGAAGGGTGTGAGCTCCTCCAGCGCAAAGCAGTCGCCGAAGGCCATGGCCAGGTCCTGGGACACATCGGGATACTGGGCCACGCTGACGAGGTCGTACCAGGGTGCGGTCGCCAGGCCCTGCGGCAGCACGTGGAAGGAGAAGTTCTTGCCATGTGCGTCGCCATTGCCGATCAGTATCTGGAACAGCGCCCATCGGATCATTGCCAGCTTGTCCGCAGCCTTCGCCACCGAGTGCTCCAGTAGACCGAACAGCCGGGGAAAGCTCATGCCGTCGCGGTATAGCCGGGCATCGCCCACGCTGCCGATGTGGTGCTCGTACTTGTAGCTGACGGGCAGATCGCCCGCTTGGCATGCATCGATGATGTGGGTGCGCAGGACCCGCCTTTGCGGCGCCTGCCGCACACGGTCAAAGCGCCTGACTGCCAGCACCGGCTGTGGCACGTGCAGCATCTGCACCTCGGCTGCAGGCAAGCGCATGGCTGCTGCCAGGCGCATGCAGAAATGCTCGTTCACCACCATGTGCGGCACCGCGCTGTCGCGCGGCTGGGGTTTGAGGATGTGGGTGGACGGAACGTTGTCGGGAAGGAAGATGGTGCCTTCCTGCACGCTCTCGCCTTCCACGTGCACGGGCAGCTTGTCCTGGTAGCCAGCCACCGACATGCGCACTTTGCCATCCCACTCGATGAAAGGGCGTGTCTCTCGGTCTGCAATGCGTTGGGCGAGTTCGGCTGTCGATATGGGGCGAGCGGCATTGGCGGCCTGGGGATCGGGCTTGCTGCCGTCGGCCTGAAACCGGAAAGCCCCGGTGGTCTCGGCGCCGAGGGCGCGTATCAGACCGAAGATGTTGCCCTTGCCTATGCCCTGACTTCTGGCCACCACATCCAGCGCAGCGCCTTCGGGCAGCAGGTTCTCGATGAAACGCCGGATGGAGCGCGAGTCGTAGCCCCCTTCGGGAGCGGCCAGCGGCAGGCAGGGCGCCAGGTAGAAAGGCCGCTCCTGCTCCAGCCATGCAGGCGCATACCGCAGTCCCCAAAGATCGTTGTGCGGGTCGTGGGTCACATCGGCCACGTGCGTGCCGACATCGTTCCACAGCGAAAGCGACGGCGGCGTGGCCATGTGCGCTTCAGGCCCGTGGAAGTCGTGCCATCAGGGCGTCCTGCTTGGGCGCGATGACCATGGCCAGGCCCAGCCCGTCGAGTACGGCCAGCAGTTTGTCGGAGCCCACGCCGCCCTTGCCGTTCTCCAGACGGGAGAGCAGATCCAGCGACACGCCGCACAGGGCTGCCGTGTCATCGATGCGCAGTTGCTGGGCCTTGCGCATGGCGCGGATCTGGGCGCCGAGCCCGGACAGGTCAGCGATGACCACGGCCCCGGGCTGCAGGGGATCCTGCTGCGGGCCGTTCATGGGCGTGGAAGACGGCATGGATGGATTGGCCTTATTTCTGATATTCCGAAATTCTAGGATTTCTTCGGGAATTTTCAAAACAATTTCCAATATTCCGAAATTCAGGAGTACTTCGCTTCTTTCAAGTGGAAATTTCGGAATTCCAGAAACGGATCCAACAAACCCAGGCAACTGCGTCCAACGCAGAACCTCATGACGGCAACCGCAACACCCTCCGATACTGCATGGCCTCGGCCACATGCCCCGTCTCCACTGCCGCGCTGCCGGCCAGGTCGGCAATGGTGCGCGCTACCTTGAGCGCGCGGTGGGTGCTGCGGGCCGACCAGCCCAGGCGTGCGGCGGCCTTATGGGCGAAAGTCAGGGCCTCGGGCGACAGGCCCAGGTGGTCGTCCAGGGCCTGGCCCTGGAGCTGGTGGTTGGCGCTGCCCTGGCGCTGCACGGCCAGCGCGCGAGCCTGGACCACGCGCCCGCGCACGGCCTCGCTGGTTTCGCCCGAGCGCGCGGCCAGTAGCTCCTGCGGGGGCAGGGCGCCGACTTCCACATGCAGGTCGATGCGGTCCAGCAGCGGGCCGCTGATGCGCGCCTGGTAGCGCGCCACCTTGTCGGGCGTGCAGCGGCAGCGCTGCACCGTCGACCCCCAATGGCCGCAGGGGCAGGGATTCATGGCCGCGACGAGCTGGAAACGCGCGGGGAATTCGCAGCGCTGGGCGGCTCTGGCGATGGTGATCTGGCCGGTCTCCAGCGGCTCGCGCAGCGCCTCCAGCGCACTGCGCGCGAACTCGGGAAATTCATCGAGGAAGAGCACGCCGTGGTGGGACTGCGAAATCTCGCCGGGGCGCGGTGGCGAGCCGCTGTGAGATGATGCTATAGATGGGACTAGATGTTTGAAAAATCAACGCGTTACGGAGATATTTTCTTAAAAATGCGAGACAAATATTCATTGAATAGATGAGACTGGAGCGTGGAATTTGTTCAATAGACGAGACAACCCCAATCTCATGCGCTCTGTTCGAAAGATCCCGACGAACCGGCGCAGTGTCACTGGCTTTGTGAGCTGGCGTGGACAGGAGTCTGTTCCGTTCGAATCCACGCTAGAGCGCGACTTCGTGCTGCGCCAAGAGTTCAATCTTGGCGTCGCGTCAGTGGTTTCCCAGCCGTGTCACGTGCCCTTCGCAACCAGGTCAGGCGTCAAGTCAGTGGCTACTCCCGACTACCTCGTCTACTACAAGGTTCGCGATGACGCGCTCGGAATGGAGCACAAACCGATGCTGGTCGAAGTCAAGCCACGCGAAGACTGGAGACGCGATTGGCGTGAGTGGCTCTCCAAGTGGGTTGCCATCCGTCGCTACGCCCGCGAACAGGGATGGGTCTTCCGTGTGATGGACGAGACTCGTATCCGAACGCCTGCCTTTGACAACATCATGTTCTTGCGCCGCTATGACGATCTGGATGTGTGCCAGCAGCAAAGCGCAGCCATCTTGGAGGACCTTGGTGAGCTAGGGGCAGTATCGATCGACTACATCCTCGCCAAGCATTTTGGAGGCAGCTTCAGAGCTCAGGGTATCGCGCACATCTGGCATCTGCTTGCAACACGAAAGGTGGACTGCGACATCTGTGATCCGCTGAACGACGAAACAACCATCTGGGTGGCACATGACTGATAGAGCAAACCAAGAGCACGAGGACGGGCCACACTCGGTCGTCATTCGTCGGCGTCGCATCGATGTCAGCAGTGGTGTTCTTGTTCGCCATGACGCCGGCGTTTTCCGCATTGCTGAGGTGCTGGACTTCAACACAGTCACTGCAACCAGTGTCCAGACCGGCCGGACAAGCGTGCTGTTGATCAGTGATCTGGAACACGTCGACCAAGATCCTCAGCCCGTCTCGGACATTGACATCAACGCGATCACCGAAATTGATTGGCGCGTTGCGCAGACGCGTATGGCGGCCATCGAGCCTTTGCTTAAAACGAAGAGCCCGACCCGTGCCGCCGTGGAGGCTCGGGCGCAAGAGCTGGGTGTAGGAACCGCCACGCTCTACCGTTGGATCGGCAGGTACAGGTCACTCGACGCAGTCTCGGCGCTTGTGCCGCTCAAGCGGGGATGGCAGCACGGCAAAAGCCGCATTTCGAGGAGTGCGCAGTCGATCATCGATGAGGTCATCAACACTTACTACCTGACTCCGGAGCGACCGACCGCCCAAAAAGTTGTGCGTGAGGTGCAGCGCATATGCTTGAACAGTGGCGTGGATGCTCCAAGCGCCACAGCGGTACGCCAGCGTATTGACCGAATCCCTGAGCGAGAGCGGCTGCGCATGCGTGGGCAACGGGAACGCGCCAAAACTAAATTCATGCCAACTCCTGGGACGACGCCAGGTGGCGACTATCCCTTGGCCATTTACCAAATCGATCACACACCTCTGGATGTGATCGTCGTGGACGATGAGCATCGCAAGCCCATCGGGCGCCCATGGCTCACTATCGCTATCGATGAGTATTCCCGCATGGTGGCTGGCTACTACATGAGCTTTGATGCGCCTTCGATTACGTCAGTGGGCATGTGTTTGGCCAACGCCCTGGTACCCAAGGACATGTGGTTGCTCAAGCATGGCATAGACGCCGAGTGGCCCATCTGGGGGCGCCCCAAAAAAGTTCGCTGGGACAACGGGCCTGACTTCAGATCAGACAGCGTCCGTGATGCCTGCAATCTCTACAACATTGATGTCGAGTTCCGCCCTGTCAAAGTGCCGCGTTACGGCGGATACATCGAGCGCCTGCAAGGCTCCTTGCTAAGAGAACTGCATGACCTGCCCGGTACAACTTTCTCGAACGTAGAGCAGCGTCAGGAGTACGACTCAGAAGGGCGTGCAGTCTTCACCAAATCCGAGTTGGAAAACCAGCTTCTCAGGATCATTTGCAACGAGTACCACCGTCGGGAACACCGATCGCTTGGGATGCCTCCTTTGCGTCAGTTCGAGCTGGGCGTCTTTGGCCATGGAGGGAATCCCGGAACAGGGATGCCTCCACGACCGACAGACTACATGTCCATCTACATCGATTTCTTGCCAACGATCTGGCGTACCGTTCAGAACGACGGTGTGGAGATCGACAAGCGTTACTACGCCGATGTGCTGAGACCTTGGATTGGTGCCCTCGATCCTGAGACGGGCAAGGGTCTCAAGCACCCGTTTCGGCGGGACCCGCGCGACATCAGCTCCATCTGGTTTTTTGACCCTGATCTGAAGGAGTATTTCAAGATCCCGCTCGCAGACCCTAGCTTTCCAAGCTGCAGCATCTGGGAGCTCCAGCTGGCAAAGCAGCAGGTCAAAGCAGCGGGCTTTGATCCATCGGATTCGAAGGCTGTGTTGCGCTCGATCACTGAGCGCCGCGAGTTGACGAAAGAGAGTGCTGCGAGGACAAAGCAGGCTCGCAGGGCGGCACAGCGGCAAGCAGAGCATCAGCGGATTGCTGAGGAAGGACCGGCCCCAGTGCAGGCGCAAAAGTCCGCTGCGCGCGGCGACCGAGACCTTGCCCAACGGCCCGCTTCGGCCAGCTTACGGAGCACCTTGACTCAGTTGCCAAGCAGTTTGGTGCAGGGTGTTGTCCGTGGAAGTGATATCGCATGAACATTGATATCAAACCGGACTCCTCGCCAGAGGCCAAGCACATTCACGAGGGCTTTAGGGGCGTGCTCGAACTGAGTCCACAGGAGCGGGTTCGCTTCCTATACGAGCCTCGTTGGATTGGCTATGCGCGCGCGAAACTCATCCTCGATGACATGGCCGCGCTCCTGCGTATGCCCAAGGTCGCACGCATGCGCAACATGCTGATTGTTGGCGACTCCAACAATGGAAAGACCAAGGTCATCGAGCGCTTCAAGGAGCTGCATGGGCAGGGGTTTGTGAGCGAGGACTCTGAATCGATCCGTCCGGTAATCGTAGTGGAGTCACCTCCTTCGGCAGACGAGAAGGGCCTATACGTATCCATCCTCAGTCAGTTCTGGTCGCCGTATAAGAAGAACGGTACGGTGACAGAGCTGCGGTACGACGCTATCTCTCGCTTGCGGCTGTGCAGGGCAGAGATATTGATCGTGGATGAAATCCACTCCCTGCTGGTCGGACCTGCCGCCAAGCTACGCATGGTGATGAACACCATCAAGATGCTATGCAATGAGCTACGCATCCCGATCGTTGGGGTTGGTACCCGAGACGCTGTGCGCGTGCTGCATTCGGACCCTCAGCACGCTAGCCGATTCGATGTCTACGCTCTGCCCCTATGGAAGCTGGATCCTGAGTTTCAGACGCTGCTGGCAGGGTTTGAAAGCGTGCTGCCGTTGAAGCAGCCATCCCATCTGGCGAGCCCGGAGATGGCCACACTTTTGCACGACATTTGCGAAGGAAACCTGGGCGACCTGCACCGGTTGTTGATCGAATGCAGCAAAGTGGCCATAGAGACTGGCAAGGAGTGCATCACGCGCGAGATCGTGACTTCCAAGGCATGGGTCAAGCCCACCAAAGGAATTCGTGAAGTCCAGCCATGACCGCTGTACCCTGGCATCTGCCGTTTAACGATGAGTTGCTCTCGTCTTGGTTGTCCAGGGTAGCAGTGCATAGCGGGTGCGATCCGCTGACTCTGACTGGAGTCATCTGGCCAAAGTGGCGCGCTTGGACGCTTGATGTGGACCGGGGCGTAAGTCCGATGCGTGCCGAGCAGGCCGCCCACTGGCTGGAGTGCAGTCCAGAGGCCGTCCATCAAACCACATTGCGGGGGCTTTGTGAGCGCATCCTCGGACGAGGCGACATGCACCTGCCGGTGATGCCTTGGATCGTCGCGCTGGGTTGCCGCAACCGCCTGCACTACGCAGGCCTGCCATGTTGTCCACTGTGCCTGGCTATCGACCCGCAGCCTTTTTTTCGGCGGACCTGGCGTTTGGCGTTCGTCGTGGGATGCGAAACGCATGGCACCCGTCTGATCGATCGCTGTCCTGGCTGTTGTGCTCTGATCGAGCCGCACCGGTGCATAGCCAAGTTGCAGAGCTTGGGGCGGTGTGCTGCCTGTGGAATCGATTTACGTTGCTTTGTGCCACCCTTGGTTGACGCAGATGCCTTGGGCTTTCAACGCGTCGCCATGCAGGTCTTGGCAACCGGGGAAGGTCAGTGGGAGGGCACCCCAGTCTCGCGAATTGATTGGTTTCGCTGTGTCCGAAGGCTGATTACGCCATCTCGCTGCCAGGTCGTGCGACCAGAGCACAGCGCCACAGATTTGCGCCCAAATGACCTGGTGCTGGAGATGCAGCCTCCTCGGGAGCGAGAAGCGCGACTGTGCCGTCTAGGCGTGCATCTGTGTCACAGTGCCGACCTGAGGGCCCCCAGTTCTTTCCGGCTGAATGCCCGGTCACGTTCATCTCGTAACGCGGGAGCGTTGCCTATAGCAAAAGAGCTCGTTCAGGCCGATTGGGAGCGTTGGCTCCGGAGGAATCGATTGTGGTGAGGCCGCTGGATAGCACCCAGTGCGAATGTGATGAGTGCGGGCGCACTGTCCCTGGGATCAAGAGGGTAGAACAAGGTCATCGCTACTGCGCCACCTGCTACGCACGCTGCTTCAGGCCGCAGAACTGTCCTGGTTGTGGCCTCCTAAGTCGATTGCTGACGAAGGATCCTGCCGCGCTTTGCCGCCGATGCATGGGTAAGCGCCCTTGTATTCGCTGCAAGCGCAGCGGGCGACCGGTCGCATTGCAACTCCCTGAAGGGCCAGTCTGTAACTCATGCTACGTCCACTTTCGGGAACCTCAGCGCTGTAGCGTATGCAGTCAGATGGCTGTGCGCTATGGTCGCAAGGGCGAAGCGCATGCAGTCGTGTGTGATCGTTGCGCTGGCTCTGACCACAAGACGTGCGGCGTGTGCCGGAAGTACAGATCCTGCTCGCAACGAGATGATGGGTCATGGGTTTGCCAAAAATGTGCAAGCACGCCCCACACCTCGTGCTTCTTGTGCAAGGCTCCCGTTGCACCAGGTCGCAACGGGCACTGCGAGCCCTGCTACTGGAAGCGGCGTTGTGAAGTCAGCCGAGTGCAGCTTGCCGAACTGTTTCATCATGAGCCGGTGCGCCAGGCCTTCTCTGACTACGTGCTATGGGCCGTTGCCCATACAGATGCTAAGCGGTTGTGCCTTGCGATGAAGCGGCACGTGGACTTCTTTGTAATTCTGGACAGGCATCCGGGGGCAGCTTGGGATGGTGCATTTCTGCTCGACGTGCTTGGGACGTCTGGACTCCGCAGGTACGAACTGCCGATGCGGTGGCTGAAATTGACGCATCAGATCGAGATCAGCCAAGTTGCCAAACTCGGCAACGCAGAAGCCCATAGGTCTCGTCAGCTGCTGGAAACTTTACCCCCAGGCTCGATGGCTAGAAGCATGTTCCAAGCTTTCTACGACGAGTTGCATGAGCGTGTGACTGCCGGAAAGATCAAGGCCAGGACTATGCGGATGGCCCTGCGTCCGGCATTGAGCATGCTAGTGGCGGCGTCGCCTCAAGGGGAGGTGCCACCGGACCAAAAGGCGTTGGATTCCCTGCTTCATAAGGCCCCTGGCCAGCGCGCAACAGCTTCAACCTTCATCGGATTTTTAAGGTCCCGCTATGGCATCGAGTTGGTTTCACGTTTGCAGCCCGCAAGGACGCACGCCGCAACTCGAAGCAGACTTGGGACCACTCTTGCATTGCTCGCTAACACCGACAAGCGAGATGCCAAAGCCATGGAGTTGTGGATGCTGACAGCGCTGCGCTATTTTCACAGGCTTACCAAACGTCAAGCCTTGGAGGTCAGAAAGAATGCCACAGCTGTCGGTCTGGACGACGGAATGGAGCTACGCGTTGATGACAGCGTGTATTGGATTCCGCTCCCTCCCCATCGAGGTCTTGATAAAGAACTTATATGGCAAAAATCTTGATTGATCACCTGGGCAGCGACTCAGTAATTCTGAGCTTGGTTCAATTCATGATCAATTGAATTGTCAAGTTTGTGTTTCTTTATTGGGTTTCAAGTATGCCAGTCCTTCAATGCCTAGCTTTTCCAGCGCATTGAACGCTGTTGCATGCCCTGCTTCGCTATCGATCCCTCTTTTTGTGCGTTTGTAGTGCTCAGTATGCAAGGAAATTGGAAGAATTCTTCTAATTACTTTTTTCATCATTCCGCATTCGGCGCTGATGGCGTAAATTACTGCCCCCAGCCACTTTGTAAGATCGCTTCCAGTCGCGGGTATCGCTACTAGGCCGCGAAAAGACTCCTCTTTAGTTATGCCTTTGTCGTCTTTGCGCTTTGCGCGTTGAACCTCAAAAATGTAGCCTTGCAAGTTTTGCGTTTCGATTTTGAATATGAAAACAGATCTTGGGTTGGGAAGGACATTTTTATTTATCCACGAGTAAGTTGCATCTCGCTCAATCTCGCTTGCATTTTCATCTAATTCAGGGAGAGATACGCGCGAGCCTGGCGGTGAAGACTTGGAAAATTCACCATTCTGGTTGTACCATTCAACTGAATTTATGATGTTGGGGTTGGCTTCTTTGAGATAAATCAAGCCATTCCATAAATCAAGAATCGCTCCCTCTGACGGTAAAACTGCATCAGATTCATTGCGTAACTGGCCAATGCCCTTGCCCGTCCCCTCAGTCTCCCCAGGTGCACCAGTATCGCTTGGTTGTGAGGGAATTCTGACCGTTTTGCCGCTCTCTTTTTTCATGGCGACTGGGTAAACGGTGGCAGGGTTGCCAAGAATTTCCATAGCGGGGTCCTTGGTGCGATAAATGTCTGTGTCTCGATCTGCGCTTCGCTCCATATCCACCTGGATTGCTTCATCCTCAGGTATGTCAATTATTTCTCGGTGCGGTAAGGGATAGGGTGACAGGCATTCTGAGTTCCGGGATTCACGTTGTATGTAAAATGCGTGGATTTGAGGTTTTTCTGGCAATGAATGGCCGGTGATGCGCAGGCCTAAGAAGTCGCCGCTGTCCAACTGCACCCCCTCTACTTTCAACTGGGCGGGGCCGTAATGCCAAGGCCCAATGTCCAAGAATGTAATTGACTGATTGCGGGCTTTGAATTCTTTGTCAAGAAATGCTCGTAGACCTGCTATTTTCCTAGCTATTTCTTCATCGTAACGAAGTTGAGCTAAGAGATGGGCATCAGCCTTTGAGATAGGCCACGGTATCCAAATCGAACGATTCGGTGAACTGCTTTCTACAGGCTCGCGCAGCATTAACCGCTCTTGGACTTCCCCTCGCTCGTACGTAATTAAGATCCGGTTCAACTCATCATTGCGCGCATAGCATCTAGTGAAAAATTCCATGCATGGAACTAGTAGCGTTCTGTTCTGATTTTTGAAACGTAGTAGCCTGCTGTGGTCGTGTCTACCGTACGGTAAATAATAATTATGCTCTGGGATCAGTGCGGGGCCATAGTCCTTGTGCGATGTTGTGTCGCTCCAATGGTTCGCATCGAAAGAGCCCTTGAAATGTAGTTCGGTGAACTTAAGTTGTCGAGAAGAAATTCCATTGCGCCAAATTGATCCGATTCGCATCTGGCCCAGCAAGTTCATCGGTACCCTGAGCGACAACCATTTGCCTAGTGTGCCATTCTGATCAATGGGGCGGAACCAGACATAGATGCGTGGAACCTCTCCTGGGCTACGGGACCGAGCATTGGCCCCATACCAGAGCAGTACGTAGTCGACGTCCTTGGGAAGCGCATGGCGGTCGATTTTTTGCTGTTTTGGTGAGATTTCTGTATCTGAAATATTGAGCACAAATAAAGTCCAACGCGACGTCAATTCAGGATAGTTCACCTGCACTTCTCGATGCAAGCCGATGCGGCTCATGGTAGCTGGAGTCACCCCTCGTAAAGGTGCTTGAGCGAGAAGGAGCAAGCCTGAAGCTGTGAGAGGCTGCGCCACAGGCAAGCTATCAGTTCAGAATCGACAACATTTGCTCCTTCTGCCGCCCCTGGTAGTACCTCAAAGCTGTGGCAGATGTGCCCTATGCCGCCTAAACAAGACTAGGAGCATTTTGACCAACGGCATCATCTGATGTTTCTCAGGGATGCAGGTCGCGCTCATGAATTTTCCACCCCAGTTCCTCTAGTGTTTTGAGCATGACCCATCCACTTTGCGCGGAGGTGCACCAGTTCTTGTCCAGCAACCCTCGAAACGCGGCCCTCGCCGTAGCCGTCTCGTCGCCATCGAACTGAGCCAGCTTGCGTTGGCAGTACGGGACCATCTGCGCGATGAGATCTTTACACAGCTCGAAAGCATCCAACACCTCAGACGGTGAGGTGCCGGGTGCATAGAACTTCCCGCCTTCCTCGATCAGGCCCAGCTTGGGGTGAGCACCGGCAACTGCGGAAATCATCTCGCTGATGGGAAAGTCAGGTGGTATCCCTGGATAGTTGGCTCGGTCAATGATCATGTCCGTTCCCTGCAGTACTCCCCAAGACGCACATCTCACACAGAAGAAAACGCTACATGGGGCTGTCCACTTTTGCCCTGATGCGCCCAGCGTTCTCGCGAACCGAGCTCGGTCTAGTCGTTTCGCCGCATCGAAGCGCTGACGGAAACTGGTTCGATCCACTTCAACCCGTAGCGCTCAATATCACTCAGGAGAGGGGACCAACTGGCCATTTCCCCTGCATCGGATTGCGTGAGCACGATTCCATCATCAGTTTCGAGGCGGGTGTGATCTGGGAAGTCCAGAACATAGTCGTTGCCATCAAAGTGAATGACTGCCTTAAGGCCAGACCAGCCGAAATCATTGGCGCCATTGTGTTGTCCCAAATCTACCAAGCCGACAACCCTACCCATCGACCCCTGTGGCAAAAATTCGCCTGGGGCACTCAGCTTCTGGCCTTCGCCGGACGCAAAAATTCGCATAAGTGATCTCGTGTGATGTGCTTAACCACATGGTAGCGGCTAGCACCGACAAACAGCACAGACTTTTTTGCGGGAAGGCGCTGCAGGTTCGACAAGCCTCGGACACCATCTCGCGATCACCTTGATTAGTGGACGGATGTTCACTAAACTACCTGACATGGCCCGTACCAATCGCGACACGATGCATTTGCGCAGTCTTCGAGAGCTCTACAAGAGCACGGGCTGTTTCCCGTCTTACAGCAGGATCGCTGTCCATCTCGGGTTCAAGGCGAAGAACGCAGCGTTCAAGCTAGTCAACAGGCTCATCTCTAGTGGTTATTTACTCAAAACCCCTGGGGGCCGCGTGGCGCCAAGTGAGATGTTTTTTACCTTGGATCTCAGTGATGACGAGGTGCGTGCTGGATTCGGCGCGGAGTCGGTAGGCTCGGGTCTCATGCAAGCTCAGGCGTTGGACCAGATGTTGGTGGCCAGGGCGTCAAGCACCGTCTTCATCAAGCTGCGTGGCGATTCGATGGTGGACGCTGGGATCTTGAGCGGAGACATTGCAGCAGTAGAGATCGTGCATCAGGCTGTGCCGGGCGATATCGTGGTGGCAGAGATGGATGGACACGTTACGGTGAAGGAATTTCAGGTGTTTGCGGGACGGCCTCACCTGGTGCCTCACAACACAAGCATGCAGGCCTTGGCGCCGCAGAAATCACTGAACATCATTGGCGTGGTCAGGGGGATCGTTAGAAGTTTTAGACCACTGCCAGCCGGCAAGGCTAAGCTAACCAAGTTGAGGGTAGCGCTATGACAACGACCAGCAAAATCGAATGGACTGAGCAAACCTGGAATCCAACAGTGGGCTGCTCCAAGATATCTCCTGGATGCAAGCACTGCTATGCGGAAGCCATGGCAAAAAGGCTCAAGGCAATGGGTACGCCAGGATACGAGAACGGCTTTGCGCTTACGCTTTTGCCCGACCGGCTCAACGATCCGCTCAAACGCAAGAAGCCAACCGTCTATTTTGTGAATTCGATGTCGGATCTTTTTCATGAGCGCGTGTCGAATGACTACATAGACAAGGTGTTTGAGGTGATCGCACAGACTCCTCACCATACTTACCAAATTCTCACCAAACGGGCGGCACGGATGGAGCGCTACTTTAGAAAGCGTGCCGTGCCAAGCAACGCCTGGCTAGGGGTGTCCGTTGAGGATCGGAAGTACGGTGTACCTCGCATCGATCACTTGCGCAAAGTGCCTGCGAGCATTCGGTTCCTGTCCGTGGAGCCTTTGCTGTCTGATGTTGGCGAACTAGATCTCACAGACATACATTGGGTCATCGTTGGTGGGGAGTCCGGGCCTAAGGCACGTCCAATGAAGACGGAGTGGGCGGAGGCGGTGCGTGTCCAATGTCAGGAGCAAGAAGTTGCATTCTTCTTTAAGCAGTGGGGCGGCTGGGGTGCCGACGGTAAGAAGCGTGCGAAGGCCGCTAACGGACGCGAACTCAATGGACGTACTTGGGACGAAATGCCGACCACCGTTGTCCAGCGTGTAAGCAACCCGCAGGGACCCGAACAACGCGCCTAGAATTGTTTGCATGCATCATCCATGTGCTGACAGCTGGGCATGACGCTACGCCTGCATGCATGCAAAGCGCTTTGAGGCTGAAGAAGTAAGCGGCGCCAAGCGGGGCCTTTGCGCTGTTCACGGCATGGCGCCTTCAAGCTATGAAAGTTGAAGCGCTACGCACTGGAAAATGGAGCTTCAAGGCAGCCGGCGCGGTCTATCCATATGCGTCGCACCCCAAAGGGCTGAGCGCTAGTCCTGGTTTTGTGCGGCAAGTTGAGCGGGCGATGCGTGGGATCAGGCCATCATCGGTCTGTTCGCCAAGGTGTGTTGTTCTCTATCATGTGCTGGTGCTTGTAGATGTTGCTCTTCCAAGCCACCTTTAGGTGTCCCGTCGGTGTCGGGCAGTTCTATTGCCTTGCCGGAGTCTCGTCACGCCGAGTCATGCGTCTACCAATGAAGCTTCTTTTAGCCAAAATAACCTGAAATGGTAAGCATGCAAATGTTTGTCGAAAATATTATTATATAATTATATGCAAATATATAAAATAATAAGTCACCGTTGCTGATGTACTGCTGAGATGCACGTCCGATGTGTGCTCAACTGCGCTCATGGTCCACGCTATCATGCATGACCCCCGCACATTGATAGCCAAGAATGGTCAAACGCTCTGATAAGTATGTTTGGGTAGTCGGTTCTTCGCCGCCTCCCCTGGACCCGCATAGCGTTGTAAAGCACGAAATCGTCCGAGAGTACTTGAGTCGTTATGTCCAGGTGCTGATGAGTAATTACGTTATTGACAGGCTTGTCTTATCTATAGTGGATGGGTTTGCGGGTGGTGGTGAGTATCGTGATGAGAAAAATGGCGAGTTCGTGCCTGGGTCACCACAAATAGTGATCGACGCCTTGACCGAGCAAGAGGTGCTTTTGAACGTTGGCCGTGAAAAACCCCGTACTTTGGATGTCCGCTATTACTTCGTGGAAAAGATTCGCTCAAGTTTCGAGTATCTTAATGCTCTTTTGACTACTCGGTATGGAGCGCATCGCATAGGACAAGACGTTGTACCTTTGCTGGGAAGTTTCCAGAAGAATTTCTCCGGTATCCGGGATGATATTAAGCGTAGGTCCCGTAAACATCGGTCAATTTTTCTGCTTGATCAATACTCATGGGACCAAGTTTCAGGTGCCTTGCTGAAGGAGATATTCAGCACTATCGAGGGAGCAGAAGTAATTCTGACTTTCGCAGTCGATAGCCTAGTTTCATTTCTTGCGGACAATCACCAGAGCCGAGAGAAGATGGCAAAAATGGGTTTTGCTGAATACATCGATTGGGAGGCACTCGAATCCCTGCGAGGCACTAGTGGGCCTGCCTGGCGGGCAGCCATTCAGCGAAACTTGGCTAATGCACTGATCCGAACCAGCGGTGCCCAGCACTCCACTATTTTTTATGTGACACCACTAGGCAGCACACCTTGGACGTACTGGCTCGTACATCTGTCAAACAACTATAAGGCGCGTGACGTCATGATGGAGATACATTGGACAAAATCCAACCAGTTCTCGCACTACTTGGAGCCTGATATCTTTACGCTCGGCTACTCTGCAAGCAAGGACAAGGAAGTCACAGGACAAGACGCACTTGTGTTTGGCGAAGAGTTCCATTTCGACAACATCGCTGCGCAGAAATGCACTTCTGGGCTGGAGCGTAAGCTTGTACCGTGGGTGTTCGGCAAGGGCGATCAGTCCGTCACATTTCGTCAACTTGCGCATGATGTGGGCAGTAATACTCCTGCCACAGAAAAAATGCTGAAGCTCTCGCTAGATGAGGCTATTCGCAGTGGAGATATTATTGTAAATACTAGAGATGGTGGCCGACGAATGAAGGGCAGTTCCTTGCAGTCAGACGACGCACTGTCAGCTCCAAAGCAGCGTTCTTTAATTTATCTTCCTTAAAGAACAGGAGATTGAGGATGAAGAAATCTATAGTAACACAAGCCTCTCTGATTTCTCTGGATGCAATGGTCTACTGCTTCTGGGGTGCGGAGCATCTAGATTTTTAATCTTTCTGGCCTTTATCAATCGCAGTAGAGACGCCTGTAGATCTTGAGGCATCCAGTTGGTTGCTTCCAATATGTCGGCGAAAATTGCTTCATTGACTACGACTGGATGCTTTCTGAGAATTTCTAGCCAGTACTGATCTACAATTTTTTCATCAACTACTCCGGGCGGTAACATCGGCATTTCGTCCGCAAACATATCTCTAATACGACTGGCCTGCTCTCGTGCATCTTTTCTGCGGTCGGCACGCACGCGCTGCTGTATAGCTTCGACTCCATGAGAAATGGTCATGAATTCGATTGTGCCTTTCGGATGGCTACTAAGATAGACTAGGTGGTATTTTGCCCTCTCACGGTTTGGGTCAAGGACGCGCACATAAGCTGTGCGACCAACGTAAGGGGTTTTCTGAGGTGGCAAAGATTCCTTAAGGCTGTTCCGATAAAGACCAAGTAGTCTCTCTTCCCGTTCTTGCGGTGAATGATTATCGAGTTCTTGCACCGCTTCAATAGGTGCACCTAAAAATTCAGCGATTTCCGACTGCCACTCGGTCATTGAGGCTGTTCGATTGATGAAATCGTAGATGAAGTTGATCAAGAACTCCGACCGTGGTCGTTGCAGCAATGGCTGTAATTTTTTTATGCCAATCGACTTCCATCCCTTTGGGTCGATAAAAAAGAAAGTGAATGCCTCTAGTCCGCTCCATTTCAGGATCTGGTCGCGTAGATCCACAAAGTCCCCGTGCAAGCACTGTGCGCTCACGGCGGCAGGAGTCTCATTGACAAGGTAGTTTTGAAGGTTGGAGAAAGCCTCGTCGTCGCGTTCAATGTAGAGGGCTCGCATGGTGGCATTCACGCCAAGCTGGGCAAGCTTTTGTTGGCACTTGGCCATTGTCCGTAAGGACACAGCGATGGAGGTGCTCTCCAGCTGGCTAGTTCCCCAAGGACCAGAAAAGCAGTCGACGTAGCAGATTTCTATTTTCCCCTGCCGCTTGGCCGCCATACCAACGATTAGCAGGAGTTTCTCAAGATAACTTTGCAGCAGTTGGTGCTTGATCCATGCCTGTTCACGGCCCCAGTAGCTCGGTGGGATGGCGGAATGAGCGGCTTTCAGCGCGCCTGTTGGATCGTCATGCGAGTCCAATACATCAGCTGTAGTCATTTATAAACTTTCCATTGCCTTCCACAATGACCGCTGCCATCATCAAATCTGCGACTTCCGCTTGCGACAAGACAGGGAACATGACGCCGTCTCCGCCAGTGCGGCCAACTTGCCGAATCGTGGTATTGATGACGGTTCGCAGGAATTCATTGACTGAAGCCACATTTTCGCGCACGTGAGGCTTCATGGAACGCTTGGACGATCGAGTCATGTCTTGAGTCTGCCAGATGCTATGGTGGATCACAACGCTAAAGAACTTTGGCTTTGGTGTCCAGCCTCGTTATCCGGCTTTGCTAGCCGAGTGCTGGGCGTTTGAACGGACCTCGGCGCAAGGTTGAGATTTGTCTACGAACGAGGGGCCGGCCGGGGCTGGGGGCAGACCAAGAAGATCTATCTCGACGATTGGAGGTGCTGGCACTGCTCTACGGCGTAAAAATCCCAACTCGCCGCTATTTTTTTTCTGTACAAAAGCTTGGTACGCCACTACCCTGTCGCTCTGACCACAGAAGAGGCTATACGGTGCGGCTGTGCTGCGCTAACTGGGCTAACGAGCAAGCGTGGCTGACGGCTACACACGAAATTGATGTTCGAGGGATGGATGACAAATCTGGTGCGCACATCGTTCAGTGAGATTAGTCTCGCTGAGCCGTTCTTTGATTCGCTGAAGGCCGACTACTCGGAATTTCCAATTTGGTTCCAGAAGAAAGTCAATTCAGGAGAGTCGGCCTACCTGTACAAGACCAAGACGAAGGGCCTTGTCGGGTTTCTCTATGTGAAAATTGAGCATGGTAAGGTGACAGACACCGTTCCGCCTCTGAAAGCTGGGGTGCACCTTAAGATCGGAACGATGAAGATTGACGCCCACGGAACTAAGCTGGGTGAGCGATTCATTAAGAAGGTCTTCGATCATGCCTTTGAAGTTCAGGCCGATGATGCTTACGTGACCGTCTTTGCCAAGCACCAAGGGCTCATTGACCTCTATACGCGGTATGGCTTCGAGCCACATGCCGTGAAGGACGGTCCAAACGGCCAAGAGATGGTTCTGCTCAAAAGTTTTCACAAGGCGAAAGACGACATCCTGCTGGATTACCCTCGCATCAAGGCCGATGATGTGACCATCGGGCTGCTGGCCATTTATCCCAAGTACCACTCAAAATTCCTGCCAGATTCGATCCTCAAAACTGAAGACTTCAGCATCCTTGACGATGTCTCCCACGCCAATAGCATCCACAAGATCTACGTCTCTGGAGTCCCCGCAACGGGCAAGCTTAAGCGAGGAGACCTTCTGGTCATGTACCGTACTTCGGACGGCAAAGGGCCAGCACTCTACCGATCTGTTGCAACTTCTATTGGTGTAGTTGAAGAAGTTCGTCGGATAAAAAGCTTTGCAACACTGACTGAGTTCCTTAAGTATGCGGGGCCATACAGTATCTTTCCCAAAGATAAGCTGACCGAGTTGTATGCGAAGAAGAAGCATCACAACATGATCAAATTCACCTACAACATTGCCTTCAGGCGAAGGCTGATCCGCCGGAGGCTTATCGAAGAGGTCGGCTTGGCGGCTGGCACCAAGCGCTGGGACTTTTTCAAACTAACAAGGGAACAGTTCGACCTCATCTTCGAACTCGGACAGGCGCATGAAAGTTATCTTGTCGATTAAGCCCGCTTTCGCGGAAAAGATATTGGATGGTACCAAGAGGTTTGAGTTTCGCAAGTGCGGCTTCACTTCGCTGGATGTAGAGACCGTTGTGATCTACGCAACTAAGCCAGTCGGGAAGGTTGTGGGGGAATTTTCCATCGTTGAGGTCCACAAGGATGAGCCTTCGCGCATCTGGGAGAAGACCAAGGATCATGCGGGCATCAACAAGCGCTTCTTCGATGAGTATTACCAAAACCGGGACACCGCCTATGCGATTGCGGTAGGTACGGTTACGAAGTACGACGAGCCCATGGAGCTTGCCACCCTCGGCCCCGACATCACGCCTCCCCAGTCGTACCGGTATCTTCGGGCTCTCGAGTAGCTACCCCCGCTATGAAATCTGCAGTCATCGACCGTGTCATGGCCGTCCAGGATCCGGGACGCTTCGTTTCGCTCAGCGCACTGGCTAAGTCTCACCTGCTTGCGGTCAGCGGGCTCTACCCCGGCTTCGTCCAGTGGTACGAGAGCAAAGTCGAGCCTGGGTTGCTTTCAGGGGAGCGCAAGATTCTCCTGCGCGCCTCACAGGGGCGACTGGCCGGCCTTGCCGTCTTGAAGATCGCAGAGGAGCGAAAACTCTGCTGCCTTCGTGTGCTGCCGGAGTTTCAGGGAACAGGTGTAGGCGTGCGGCTTTTCAAGCAAGCCTTCGAAGAGCTGGGCACTGAGCATCCATTGCTGTCAGTGGCCGATCAGCGACTCCCGATATTCGACAAAGTCTTCGAGTATTTTGGATTTCAGGTCGGTGCAGAGTACACAGATCTGTACCGTGCGAACAGTGTGGAGTACAGCTTCAACGGGACGTTGCTACTGCCCGATGGCCCGGAGGGACGTTAGCGGTATGCGATGAAGTCATCGGTTTGGACGGTGATTGCGGCGGAGAAAAATGGAAGTGGGGAGATTTATAAAATGCGGTTCTTGCTGGACACAAATATTCTGATCCCGTTGCACGATTCTCTGGCCGTGCTCACGCCCAATCTGGCGAATTTCGTCAGGCTAGCAAGTATCGGCCATCACCAACTCCTGTACCATCCGGCCTCGGTGAAGGACATCCAACGCGACCGGAATGAGGAACGGCGCAACAGGACGCTGCAGAGACTGACGCAGTACACCCGCTTACCTGACGCCGCTCCCTGTCCTTGGTCCCCGGCAGGGGCATCTGTCAACGATCAGTGCGACAATGAGATTCTCTATGCGATCGAGCGGGATGCGGCCCACGTACTCGTCACCGAAGATCAGAAGCTGCTTGCGAAGGCCCGGGCGCGCGCCCTTGATGACAGGGTGTACACGATACAGACAGCAGAGGATCTGCTTGCTCGCCTGCATGTCACGCCCGCACCGAAGCTTCTGAATATCGAGGACGTCGAGCTCAACACGTTCACCGATCAGTTGCCTGGCCCGTTCTTTGACAGCTTGCGTGCGAGCTACGAATTTGACGCTTGGTTCAGAGAGAAGGCAAGAGAAGGCCGCAGTGCCTGGGTTTACCGGGCGAAAGGCGGGTCGGTGGCCGCGCTGTGCATCTACGATGTCCAAAAAAATGAGGTGATCAACGACGCTGGCACTCGTCTGCGCGGAAAAGCCCTCAAATTGTGCACATTCAAGGTGGATAGCGAGGTGCGCGGTAGAAAAATTGGTGAGCTGTTGCTCAAAGCGGCCTTCCTCTATGCGACCAGTGCTCGGTGCGAGAACATCTTCATTCACGCAAATCCAGTGGTTCAGCAACCTCTGATTGATCTGCTTATCGGCTTCGGATTCGCGCAGCAAGGTACCTATGGTGATGATCAGGCCTTCGTGAAAGAGCATCCTATCAATCCACCGGCATCGCTTGCGCCTCCGGTGGATTTTCTGCGGCGATTTTTCCCACACTATCGCAGCGACAACGCCATTCAAAAATTCATCGTTCCTATTCAGCCGCAATTCCACGACATCATTTTTCCGGACTATCCAGGTAATGGAGGGGCCGGTTGTTCAGGACAGTTGGCGCACCTCGGCAATGCGATCAAGCTCGCCTACCTCTCGCATGCACCCTCCAATCTGGTTCAGCCGGGTGATGTGATCTTGTTTTATCGCAGCAGAGATACCAAAGCCATCACTTCGCTCGGTGTCGTTGAAAGGGTGCTTGCCTCGTGTGATGTGGATGAGATCGTCAAGGCGGTACGGCGTCGGACGGTCTATTCGCAGGAGCAAATCGAGGAAATGGCCAAGCGGACCACCAAGGTCATGCTCTTCAGGCACATACAGCACTTCAACACGCCGATCTCCTACCAGACGTTGCTTGATCAGCGAATTGTCTATGGTCCCATTCAATCAATCACGAGGATAGACGATGAGTCTTTTTCCAGAATCATCTGATAGTCCAGGCGGAAGGGCGGCGCTTCTGTCCATCAAGCCGAAATATGCCGACCTCATCCTGGCTGGCACCAAGCGCATCGAACTCAGACGTTCCTGGCCCGATGAAGACATCGGTGTGCTTGTTCTCTACTCATCGGCGCCGGTCCAAAGGCTTGTGGGGGTCGCTTATATCGACACGGTGCGAACAGAGCCTCCTGACAAGTTGTGGCAGCTGGCCGAGCAGTTTGGCGGCGGAGTCACTCGCGAAGAATTCGACGACTACTTTGCCGGTAAGCGCAAGACGTTCGGAATCATGATCAAGTCGGTCGACGTAGCTGAGATCCAACTCGATCCGAAGGAGGTATTTGAAGAGTTCACCCCCCCGCAGTCATACATGTACCTCGACCCACTCAAATACCACTCGATATTTCAGTCGATGTTTCCCTTTAAGAGCCAAAAATGAACATCTTTGTTGCCGGAGTCCACGGTGTGGGCAAGACCTATCTCTGCCAGCACGCTGTCAGTTCTCATGGATTCACTCATGCCTCAGCGAGCAGGTTGATCAAGGAGCAGCTGGCGTTACCCGAGTGGAATGCAAACAAGCTGGTATCCGATATAGATGGTAACCAGCTTGCGTTGATCGCGGCAATTCAACGGTATGCGAAGGCGAATACGCCCATCCTGCTCGATGGACATTTTCTCTTGCGCAATAGTGCTGATGAGTTAACCGAGATCAAGACAGATGTCTTTGCGTCTCTCAATCTGAGCGGTGTCATCCTGCTGGAGAATGACCCGCAGATTATTCGTCAGCAAATTGCCGGTCGAGACGGCATTGAGCAATCGCTTGATGCGCTGCAGGCGGCAATGGACTCTGAGCGGTCACGCGCTGAAGTGGTCTGCAAAGAACTCGGGTTGCCACTGAATATTCTTCGGGCTCCGACTGAGCAGGCGTTTGCCCAGGCCGCTCAGGACTACTTTTCGAAGAGCTCAATGCGAGGTAGCCAAGCGCATGGGCCTGACGCAGCAAAAAATGTCCCATCTTGAGAGGAACGCGCAGAGCGTAAGTGCTGATCGCATTCTCAAACTGTTGAGCGTAATGGGGGTGGAGCTCGTGCTGCGCCGCGCCGGCGCTTCATGGCCAGTCGCTACCAATAGCAAGGACCATCCGTGGTGATCGCATGAGCCGCTTAACGGCATCGATCACGTAGCAGCACCGGTCCTCTGGCTGTCCCGTAGGCCGTGCGGAGCTGCCCGCCGGCAACTACGCCAGGTGATGAGCCGAGACCAACGCCCCGTCTCAGGATCGTTTCGCGCCGCGCGAAAAGTTTCGCTGCGTCCCAGCCCACTCCCTACGCTCAGGCTTTGAAGCTTGGGGCACTGCAGTCCGGGTGGCACGTTCATGGATGAGCGTGAAGAGAGGCCTCTCGCTGCGGGTTTCGCGCTTCAGCAGGAACTCAGAGCAGCCGAAGAACACCAAGTTCTCCCGGGCACGAGAGCAGGCCACGTTCAGTCGCCGCCAGTCCAACAGGAAGTGGATACTGCCTGCGGTGCGGACCGTCGAATACAGCACGATGTCGGCCTCGCTGCCCTGAAAGCTGTCCACGGTGTCGACCTCGATGTCCAGCACGTCCGAAACGTTCGCGCTCTCTTCCAGCAATCGCCGGATCAGGCGCTTCTGCGCACCATAGGGTGTGATGACTGCCACAGTCTTCCTGCGCGACGCATTTTCCTCCCGAGTCCGCAATGCGCTTGCCGCGACCGCGACGAAGTCGCGGATAGCCCGCGCCTCGCCGACATTTTGCCGGCTGGGGCCCTTGCCATTTTCAAGTTCTTCTCGGCCCTGCGGCACATCGTGCCAGCGCAGTGGGTGATCGGGGTCAAGGAAGCCGCGGCGGTCGTGGCGCTTGCCGTTGAACAGTCCACGCTTCCCCGCCGTCGTATAGAACAAGTCCGATACCAAGTCGCCGATTGGCTCGACCATGCGGAACTGCTCTGTGAGCCGCCCCCGGCAGCCTTCAGCCAAGTCCTCGTAGAGCCGCTCGAAGAAGCTGGTCTTGAGGAAGGCGTCCTCGAGAAAGGGCAGGATCTCGCGGGATTCGGCCTCCATCAGTTCGCCGGCCACGCTGGGCGGCAACTGGAAGTGGTCTCCAATGATGATGGCCTTGCGGCAACGCAGCAGCGGGATGAGCATCTCCGGCACGGTGGACCGCCCTCCCTCGTCAATGATGCAGAGGTCGAATTCCATACGGTCACAGCCATGCCGGCGCGACGCAAGGCCCACACAGGTTGCCCCAACCAGCGGGTGGCCTTCAACCAGCAGTTCGGCCAGCTCCTCGTCGTAGGGCGAGCGACCTTCTCGCGGCTGGTGAATGCGCTCCATCCACAACTGTATCCAGGCCGCCTTCTGGTCCTCCCCCAGTGCGGCCGCGCGGCTGTAGGCCTGCTGGCGGCCGATGAAATAGTCGCTCAGCACGGCATCGGCCATGCGGGGCTTCAATTCGGTTTGAATTTTCTCGGCATCGTTGCCAATGCGGAGGATGTTTGCTGCCTGCGCCGGGTGGCTCTGCAGGAAGCGCGCCAAGGCGTTGTCCACTGCTGTGTTCTGCTGCGACACCACCAGCACGCGCGTTTCCGGGTTGGCCGCGTAGATCTGATACAGCATTTCCACGATACAGGTGGTCTTGCCTGTGCCCGGCGGCCCTTGCACCAGGTACAAGTTGGACTCGACAAGGGCCGCCTCCACGATGCGCTTGGCACTTTGGGCTGCCTGCGACGCTTGCCATGCAGAGTTGTGCCAGGAAAGGCCGGCCTGTACGCGTCGGGCCCAGGTGGGGTCGGGAACTGGCTCGTAGCGGCCTGGCGTCAGCAAGATCTGCTGCAGCGTGGGATTGACCAGCCGCCCGGCCATGAAGGCCTGCAGCGCCACACTTTGCCGTTCCAGGTTGGCTAGTTCGCGCCCATCGGGGATGCGCAGCCTGAGGCGGGGTGGCTCCATGGGTCGCAGGCCGCGTTCGGGCGCGGTGCGCTGGATACCCCCATGGGGCAGCCTGACCACGCCCGAGCCTAGCTCCTCGGGCATGCCCTTGAGCTCACCAATACGCAGCCAGCGCTCGCCAGCGGCGCCAGTGTGCAGTTCCTCGATATAGAGGCGTGGCATGGATCGCTGCTTTTTTCCGGCCTCCTCATCCTCCTTCTTCAGCCGCCGCACCAGCCCTGCCTGGCAGGCGCAGTCCCACGACCGGTCTTCGGGCTCCGCCCTCGGCACCAGCGCAAAGGTTTCGTAGCCCTTGCGGTCCCGCAAATAGTCATTGACGCGGCTCCATCGCTCGAAAAACTCGCCTGCCGCGCGGCGCACCTCCTGGTCACCGCCAAACAAGGCTTGTTGCCGACAGAACTGCCTGAACTCGCCGAAGCGCAGGGCATCGACATACACGCGGCCGCTGAAGCGATCGTCAATGAACCGCAGTGCAAAAGGCAGCGTGTCCAGCATCACGGTGTCTATGCCCACGGGGCTGAGGGCTTGAACGCGCAGGACGCCTTCATCGGTCGCAAAGGTCGCATCGACGCGCCAAGGCCCTAGCTGCAGGCTGACGACTAGTTCGCTGCCGACCTCTTGGCAGCCGCGCAGTTGCCAAGACGAACGCTCGGCCTCCCGCAGCAGCGGTGCCAGGTCATGCAGCGCGGCGTTTGCCACGACGAAGACCGGTGCAGTGCTGCTGCTGCCCAAGTCCAGTGACTCGGGTTGCTGGGTCAGTGTCACCGCCCCTTGCAGCAGCAGGCCGTGGTGGTGCAGCAAGACTTCCAGTCTTTCACCTGCGTGATAGCGCTTGCCCGGGAAGGCACTTTCGGACAGGGGCAGAAAGGCGCGCACGCCCCCTGTGAGGACCAACTGACCATTCACTGTGAAGAGACTGGGGAAGCAGCGGACTTCATAGCCCTCGCCACGAGCACCGGAGCCGATGGAACGCGTGACGATTCCTAGGCAAGGGCGGCGTGGCAGGATGTGTTCCACGTACAGCGCACCGCGCAGCAGGCAAGCTTTGAAGTAGCGTGGGTTCTTGCTGGCCAGCAACTGCACAGGGATGGCGTCCTGGTCGGGATGCTGCAGCAGCAGCGCGCGCTGGACGGCATCGCTGTAGCGTTCGCCGTGCTTGTCCTGCAGGAGTTGCAGAACCTGCCCATAGCGATTGCGCTCACCGATCTCCGGTACCTCGATTAACCCCAACTTGCCATCGTAAAACCAGTCCTCCGGCAACCGCGAGCCGGGCACTCCCAGGTCCAGCAGATCCGCGTAGCGGCCACTATCCAGTAGTTGCTTCTGTCGCTCGAGGTACCAGCTACCGTATAGGCGGTACGCCACCAGCCGGTTGCATGCGTCGTCCAGGCGGGCTTGCAGCAGTTGCAGGGAATTGCGGCGAAAGGGGCTAATCGACACATCGGCCAGGTCTTCGCGCAGCCGCGCGCGCAAGGCCGCGAACTCCCCGTCTACGCTGTTCAGCCGAGCCAGGTAACTTTCCATGGCAACGGCGCATTCACCGGACATTTGGCGTGCCATTCGCGTTATGTCGCGGGGTGCGGCTTGCTCCTGCATCGCGCGGGTGATGCGGGAACGCAGATCTTCGTTGGAACGGCGCAGCTCAACGTGATAGCGCTCCTCCGAGTCAGTTTGGCTATCAAGGTAAAACGCCAGTGCCGCCGCACCCAACGATACAAGGATGACTGGCCACATCGCGATGCGCCTCAGCGTCTGTTTTCGGGAAGCAGGGCCCGCAGACCGTCCACCAACTGCTCCGGGTCACCGTGGGGCGACTCCAGCAGCTTGTCCAGCACGCGCTCGCGCTGCCTGTGGCGCGCCATCTCTTCGGCGTGGGCATCGCTCATGCGTTGCATCGTCTCGATGTGATCCAGCTTACGTCCGTGTACCTGAGCGTCGATTTGGGCGATCTCCGCATAGGTTTTCATCCCCACCTGCCTTGTGTCTTCCTCTGCCCGACGGACTTGCGCGTGACCTTCTGCAAGCGCTCGCCGGGTGCGCTCCTTCTCGGCAAACACTCCAGCAATGTCGCCAATCGTTGACGCCCCCACCTTCAGCGCATCCAGCGCCTTGCCAAAATTAGCGGCGCTGGCATTGCCGCCGGGCTTGCCAGGGTTCTTGGGTGACTTCATGGTCTCTCCTTTTTCCTTCACATGTTGAGACGGCCTCAGCCGCCAACGGATTCCATCAGGGTGTGCAGCTGTAGGTCCACCAGCCGGTAGTAGGCGTCCTCCAGCTTGACCAATGGCTGGCAGTTGGGCGGAGCGTCCGGACGCTGAGCCGTGATCAACTGGCCCAGCTTCTTGATATGTCGCGAGAGCGCGTCAAACTCGTCCGCGTCGAACTGAAGTGTTTGCGCCTGCTGCGCCAAAAGAAGTCGCATTTCCTTCAGGTTGGCCTGTACCCGGGCATCTGCAGCCTTGCACTTCAGCTTGTGCTGTTGCAGCAGCTCTTCCAACTGGCGCCTCAGCGTCTCGCCCTCGGCTTCGAGCTGACAGGTGATCTCGCGGGATTGGCGGAGGCGTGCATAGGCGCCGATCGCGTCTAGCACCGAGATCAGTGCGTCCAGCACCACCACGGGCCCAGCGGCCTTGCGTCCCACCCCGTGCGCCGCCGACTCCATCGCGCGTTTTGCGCGGTCAGTGGTGTGCTCGCTCCAGTCGAAGGTATCAGCGAAAAGCCGCACCGTTCTCATGCCGCCATCTCCTCGCGTTTGCGCCCGTCGCTGCAGAAAGCCTGATTAGGATGAGCCTGCGCCAAGCGGGCCGCAATGGCGCTTCCATCCAGGCTGCAGGTCAGCCGATGCGGTCTGGCCTTAACGAAAGCGGCAACGCCCGCAGGCAGTGCCACGGGCGTCAGGTCCGGCGCGGCGCCCTGAGTGCGTACCGGCAGGGTCAGGACCCGACCATCGGGCAGCAGTCTGGCCGGACTCCATCGATGCTCAAGCAGGCCGTTGCTCACCAATTCGATTAGGTGGTGCTGTGCCTCGGGTACCTCAACCGGCCAAGGCAGTGCCTGGTCGCAGCTGAATCGGGTCTCCAGTTCCAGCACAGGCAGAGAGGCTAGCGGCCACGCCGGGTCCCGGCCGCTTCCGCCGCTAGACAGGCGCAGACCGCCAGCAGGGAAGGCCAAAGGCAGGTATTGCACCTGCGGCTCGACCACCCGTAGCAACTCATAGTCCCAGTTGTCCAGTTCCTCGTGGATCAAGGTGTCCGCGCCGGGCCAGAACGTAGCTAGCAGGGCAGTCAGCACCTGCGCGTCCAGCAGTGTGCGCAGGCGGTTCATTTCATCGAAGTGCCAGTACGGTTGCGCCCTGCAGGGCATGACCGCTGCGAGGCTCTGGCACGCGGCGGGCGGCTCAGGAAGTAGTGCCGCTGGCTCCAGCCCCGCCAGCATGAACACCACCTGCTGCCTGAGCGTAAAAGCGTCTAGCCAAATGGAATGTCTGTCGTGATGCAGCAGTCGCTCAACCGCCAGCATGCGTCGACCGCGCTCGCCTAGGGCAGGAGCCCGCCCTTCGGCTGGCTCATCCACGAAGCCGTGTTGGGAAAGGAATACCAGTTGGCGCCCCAGTGCAGCCTCGTGCAGACCGGTCACCTCGGCCACCTGTCCCAAGGTCAGGCCGTCGTCCAGAGCTCTCAACATGAAACGGGATACGCCGCCCAGACTCTTCAGCAGCCGATGCGACAGCCTGAGGGTGTGACACTGGAATGGCAGTAGCAGAGTTACAGCTTCGTTGACCTGGATCACGTCTTGTTTTTCATGCATTGAATCGACCAAACTGACCGGTGCTCTCTTGACCCGCCATCCGCGCGCTGTGTGGGAGTAACTCCTACCGATTCTGCCAGAGCAGAGTCGATCGGTGCTGAGCATAAGTCCTTTCTCAGTGACTTTCTTATGCCCTGCAGAGAATTGCAGTGCATGGCGCAGAAGCTCGGGCAATGGCGCTGACGTAGGGACATCATAGTTATGCCAACGGTCTGTAAAGCGCCAGCGCTGGCTACTTGAGATCTTTACAATTGTGCGCGCGCACCACTTGGCCTCAGTCTTGGGGTTGATGCCATGGAGCTTGGCCAAGGACCGATAGGAGCCGGCCCCTAGCTGGATTGCTTTTTGAATTTATAATTGATCATTTTTTTAAATTAATTCTTCAAGAAATCCCCAATGGAAGAATTGATAAGTCTGGATATATTGCAAGGGTTTATTTTCTGAAGGGCTTGAGGCCTGAGGATGCAGCAAATTCATATCTTTTATAGAAAAAGAGAAGGTTGGCAATTTCTGAAAGTGAGAAGTTGAGAAAAAATCCAAAATGGGGTAATTGGATTTTTGATTTTGATATTTTTAACATGCTAAATTATCAATATAAAAATAACGTGCGCGATGAGATTGCCTCCTGATTTTCCGTCACCGTCCTATAGCTTATCTTTGAAGATACGAACAGGACTGTACATATAACTAGGCATGCGAAGTAAATAGAGGTAGTCGTGAGGGGCCAGCGCCGCAGGCGCTGGTCCTCGCAGAGAAGGCTGCGCTGATGCACCGAACCTACGAGCCAGGCATGATCGTGTTATTGGTCGCTTGGCAGAAAGGCGTATCGACTACGCGCACGACCTAATTGGACGCGGCGAAGACTGGGCCGGTGGCTGCAGCCATCGCACACCCAGCGATGATGCGGGGTAATGCCAGACGCGTCTATTGCGTCATGACAAAAGCCGCTCTGTTGCTACCCAAGGCGCCTCGCCGGCTTCAGTCAGTCGGTAACAGGTGTAGGGGCCTGACTAGGCGTTTTATTGTGGATAGAGCGGGGTCGGGAATACGGAGGCAGCATCACTGCTGGCATTTCTGTCATTGCTCTATCCGTCACGCGGCCAGATGAACGGCCGGTCCGAGAAGCACTGCAGCCATTCTTGGCTGCGAGGCGCTTCGCTAGGGGATTCATTCGTCAAATGACCGCCGCCGACACCGATGTCTCTACGCTACCGAGTCGCTGTACACACTCGGAGGTCCGGTAAAGAGACACTGGGAGATCCGGTAACTGCCGCCTCTGCAGTGACACCGAAACGCCCCCTAGGCCTTGAGCTCGGTGAAGCCTTGCGACTCCATGAATTCGACAAGTGGAGGGGGCAAGGGCACTTGCCCCGAAGGACCTGAACAGCTCCAAGAGCTGGAGCGGTAGGTTACGCGCAAGTCCTGTGCATCGACTTGGACGATCAGCCCCGGCTGGGTCTCGTCGTATGTCTCTTCATAGCGGCAGCCAAGGCCTGGCAAGACTTCCCTCGGACGTGCCTGCAGTGCACAGTACAGTGCGTAGCTTCGCAGTTCGGCGTGATACCCGGACAGCCGCTTGCGCGACACCAAGTAGATCTCATCCAACGCACCTCGGTGTATGAGACGCTCCTTGCAATAGTCGATGAGGCGAGGCTCGGCGATTACGTACCGGCGCCAATCCGTGCAAGTCGCCGCACTGATCAGCGCGTAGAGCGAATCACGCGCGTCGCCATCTATGCCATCTAGCAGCACCTTAAAGGCGGGCCGACCGACAACCCTCAACCAGTTCTCGGATCTCTCGCGGTACGTGCCCCCGTCTGTGCTGCAGAAGGAGAACTTGGAGGCTGCACGTTCGATGAGGTAGTCCTCGATGGACAACATTGCTCGTTCGAGCAGGTGTTCAGCTGAAGCGCGAATGCTTTCATCAAGCACGGCTCGAGCGCGTTGCGAGTAGCGGACAAATGTATCGCGGTCGAAGGACGCTCCGGGAGTGCAGCTAAAGTCGAGCAAGAATCCGATCCTGCCTTGCAGGTACGGGTGCAACTCGGCTTCGGTGAAGAGCGACTCTCGCGTCGGGTCTTCGACGATCAGGCCGGCCTTCCGTATTTCCTCCTTCGCCTGGTCCAGGCCGAATCCGGGGATTGCGGTAGCCTTCGAGAGTGCATCGTAAAGATCGCCCGCATGTTGGGCCAGTGCTTGTACGCCCTTGAGAGTGGTGTTTGCCGTATACACGTCATCGATGCGATGGTTGGCGATGAGATTTGACATCACGCGATCCCACCTGCACCTCTCAGACACCAAGCCAGGACTGTTGGACGTTACCGCATCACTGCTTACCCAAGCAACGACGCTGAATAGGCGAACCAGATCCGCATAGTCGCTTGTAGGGGACAGGGCTCGCTCAAGTGTCTTTATGTCCGCAGGGGAAGCAGGCCCTGAGAAGTGATCCAGAACGATCGAAGCGATCTGGACCGCTGGAGCGGCGAATGCGCCCTGTGCCTCTAGTTCGCGAAGGGGGATGTATCCGCGTGCTTGGCGCAGCTTGTGAAGCCAATCGACCGCTGCCCTGGGGGCCGAGTAGCCGCGTTCTAGCCGGATGCAGGCATTAAAGAACACCATGACGTACATGAATCGCAGATAGAGGTCGTCGACAACCGATGCCACCGCTGCGATGTTCTGTTTCGGTGCCAGCCGCCAGAAAAGGTCCATCCACTTCTGGTCCAGTGCCAAGTCGAAACCCTTGGCCCACGGCTCATTGGCCACTCGCCCGACCAGCCACGCCTTGAAGTTCTCAAACGGCGTCAGCGGCTTGCCGCGGGCGTTCATCTTGATGTACAGGTCGTCCGTCAGGCCAAAGCGCTCTAGGTCGAGGAAGTGGAACGTGATCGGTGGCCGCTCCTCATCGATAAGGCGTTGGTAAAGGCCACTGGTGATGCCAAACACCCTGGCAATCGTGTCGAGCGTGGCCATGCACGCTTTAACTGTGGGGTCGCTGCGCCAGGACAAGAAGAACCAATTGCTGTCGATCAGGACTGCAGACAGCTTGCCGCTCCACCCGCTGCCGTCGGCCGGCGGTTCGAGCACCGCATTTGCTAATGCGTCGAAAAACTCCAGTGAGCTTGGTCGTGTTGCATAGGTGAACCTCGAGCGCCCACGCTGAGTCCACCGCTCCCTGAAGTCCTGCAGTTGTCCTTCGCACATCGCGATATACCAGTGCAACAGAAAGAGGGTTGTGAGCCGCTGCTGTCCGTCGAGCAGAGAAAAAATCTTGCCTCTATCGTCCCCGAAGGTCCCATAGATGAAGTCAAGATCCAGAGCTTGCCCGGGCTCGCCTTGTAAAGTGCCACGCAGCGACACCAGGAATGCGTCGAGGACATCAGCGGACTGCTTGCGACCTTGGGCGTAGTCACGCTGGATAATGGGGATCTCGACCGTATCGACGGCCGAGAAGAGGCTAGCGAACGAGTGTTGGCGGGCATGACTCATATCGCTGCTCCGTGTTTTTTGAAGAACCTGACCAGAGTAGTGACGAGTGCGTCTTGATGCTCCTTGGCATCAGTGGCCGTCCACACGAGCATTTCGTCGACCTTGCTGCTGTAGTATTTCAGGAAGACATTCTTAGTGCATGGGGGAACAAAGCGCCCTGCCTTATCTAGTGCAATGACGCGACGTCTCTTCATCGGAAAGATGGCATTCCCATAGCTTCGGTTGGTGCATGCATCCAGCAACGTTAGGTTGCCCACGCTGTTATCGGTTTCGACATCAGACCCCGGGTCGTATCGATCAATCACGTCGTTAAAAGCAGCCTCGAACGCCAAGGAGTCGAAGGGCTCTAGCTTGAGAAGTGAGCGCAAGCGCTCGCGCAGCGCCTGGTTTGATGAGCTGGTCAAGCTGCCCGCTACCACTTCTGGCTCGGAGAAGTATTCGATAGCTTGCCCAAGCCATGCCTTTTGCGCGTCGACGCGCTGTGGCATGTCCGATTTGACCGATCGAATGTGCTCGAGATCCCACTGATCTCTCTTGAAGTGATCGAAAGGGAACCACGGCCCACTATCCCCCAGTTCCAAAAGCGCAGCGATGTTGAAGAGGAGAAGCAGACGACGAATGGATTGCCCATGCGAATCGTAGTCAAGCGCGGCGACGCGCTCCTTGACAAAGCTGGTAATTTCCATTTCCGGCATGGACGTGCCTAGGGAAATTCTTAATACCTCCCCGATGAGCGCTGACCTGAATGCAGTCTTCGAGTCCGACTTCCGGGCCAGGTTGCGGATCTGTGCGATCTTCACGTCCTGGGTGAGAAGGTAGCCGACAACGTGATACAGGAAGCGATCCCTGTACCACTCGTCGAGCTGCAAAAAAATTCTCTTCACCGCATCCCAATCTCTGGGGACATCGACGTCCTCCCCGGCCAAGTGCGCATTGAATGTGAGGAACATGCTGTTGATGTCCCATTGAGGGGCCGCGCGGCCAAGTTCCTCGGCTCGGAGCTGCAGAACGAGCTCGATGCGGTTCGCCTCCTGCTGACGATTCGTCACGAAGTACCAGAACCCAGGCTCCTGCAGGCGTCGCTCAATTTCGTCCCAGTCCTGCGCGATCCTGAGTTGCTGCAATTGCTTGGCTCGTGAGCCATCGCCGTCGAAGTTGCTGCCCTTGAGAAACAGCGCCTTCACGAGCTCCGAGTTTGTCAGCGGGATCTTGCCCATGTTGAGACGCGTAAAAACGTCGATGGGTATGATCGAGTGGTCGACCTCGTACCAGATGACCTTAACTTCGTTTAGGAAGGCGCCCTGGATGTAGTTGAGACGGTTGATCCGACTCTTGAACCATTCGCGGATTGTTTGGTATGCCTGCCAAATGTGGAAGAAGTCGATGTTTTCGTCGCGCACCTTCTCATTTAGGGATTTCAGGTAGGCCGCACTGTTCGCCCGAGTCTCGTAGCTGAGTGAGAAGAGCTCGGAACGCTCATCCTCAACAAGGCGGTTGTTAAAGTAGGAAAGGATCAGGAAGATCGTTGTCAATCGCTGCTGCCCGTCGATAAGCTCCCAATGGTCGCCGCGCTGAGTCACTACGATCGGCTGAAGGCAGTAGAAGTCCCCTTGGACGGGTTTTGGCCGCAGGGTAAAAGCTGCGACATCGTCAAGCAGCTCTGTCACCTGCCTGGAGGTCCAACGGTATCCTCGCTGATAAGCGGGAATGAAGAACGAATCCGTCATTAGCTCGTTGACCGAGCGCAATTGAAGATCATCAGTGCTCATGTATTCCCTAGTAATGTACGCCGCGAGGTACGCTGCCGATCGGCCGATGCTCCTCTCCGCGAGGATTCTGCCACTTGTCGCATGGTCAACATCGCACTTGGTCGCCAAGATTGCCATGGCACACGTCATCACTGTCGACGTCGTTCATCGCTGATGCAAGGTGGCTCGAGGCGTTAGCATTTATTAGGTTTCCAAGGCAGAGGAGTTCATCGCACTGCCTGTGACGATGGTAGCGAAGTCATTTCAGTTTGTGCCGCTTGAGCTCTCGCTCAAACTCGGCAAATTTAGTTTGCCGATATGCAGAAACCATCCGAAGGACGCTATCATCTGTTAGTGCCTTTAGCTCCGTGCGCTCCCTGCGTAGGATGGCAACGATGTCTTCCTCTTTCAGATTTCGATGGTTTCCGATTGTGGTTGTGATCGCGTCTATCACGTCGGTTGCATAAATGGCGGTCTCTGCAGCCCGCCTGTGCTCAACCCCGGCCAATGTCTTCAGGCCGCAAGCTTTGATCACAGCGTTAGCGCGTGCTCTTTGAATCGCAGTACCTTTTGCTTCAAAGAGCAGTCCTTCGCGAATGCGAATGTGACTAGAGTAGCGATGAACATAGGGATGCACCCAGAGGTAATCGTCAGGCTCGAGCGGATACGAAGCGCCGGCCGCGAGAGGTCCGTTTTTCAGCACGTCAATGTCCAGCTTGTTCCGATTGCATCGCTTGCAACTCGCCACCAAGTTCATCCGCTCGTAGGTGAATCGCGCGTAAAGGGCAATTCCCTTCGGCAGAACGTGATCCAGGTCATGGAGCCCAAGCTCTTCTGAAATCTTCCTTCGACAATAAGCGCAGGCGCTGCCTTGGTGCTTGATCAATTCGGCTCTGAGGCGTGTCCGCAGATCGCTGAGGGTCGGCTTGACCCAGTCCGTCGCCTTCTTCTTCTTTGTGTATTTGGCAACCGTTGTCTGGTCAGTAGCACTCCAGGAGCAGATCGCAAGCTTTTCGTACCCTGGCGCACTCAAGGCTTTACCCCACTGATACGGCAGATGGACGCGATCACCTGGCGAGCGACATCGTCCTCCGGCAATGTCTCTAGGAGCGGAATCAAGCGCTTTGCGATCTTTTTGAGCGCAGTTGCATTCCTTGAGGCTCCGTCTGAGATCAAGGCCATTGCCGACTCTATTTCTTCAACGACGGCAGTCGCTCGTGTGCTGGGCAATCCGAACACATCCTCGAGCACATCCGTCGCCTGCCACCCAACAGGCACGTCCATAAGCCCCACTTCCACCGCTCGACCATCGATAAGGCGCAGGCCGATCAAGTCCGCGTCCTTCGCTCCCAGGCTGCTGACAAGCAGGGGTGAATGGGTTGCTAGGAATAAATGGCAGCCTTCGCAGTGAGATATGCCTTTCAGGAAGTCCGAGATATATTCCCGCTGCCAGGCCGGATGCAGAGCGTTCTCAGGCTCATCAACTAGGAACAACGAGTGGTCCCGCGCGGCAAACGCGGCAGTCGCAAGCGAAGAGAACAATCCCCATTGGCCCGCGCTATATGCCTCAGTGTTTCGCTCCTCGCCGTGACTGTCGACGAGCAAGAGGTTCTCGAGACGCAGAAACCCGGCGATGAGTCCAAAGTGAATGGCGCGGGGAGAGAACTGTGCTCCGGCTGCTGGATGAGCCGCACTGAGGTCCAAGTTGACTTGCATCCGCCCCCCTGGCAGTTCTTTTGTGAATAGGTATAGCTGTTCTGCCTCACGAAACAATGCGTTGTCACTGAGCGCTCGATGGATTTGATCGTGGAAACGAGGATGCTTACTTACTCCTGGAGGGGAAGAGGCATCGCTCAAAAACGCGTCAAGTGTGGGGACGGTGTTATGGCGCCTATTGGGCGCTGCTGTCGGGCGGCGCACCAACTGCACGCTCAGCTTGTACGGGACCGTGGTCTTCTCAGAGAGTTCTGAAATGAAAGCTGAGACTGAATCCGGAACCGAGTCGAGTTGCAGCACCTCAGCCAACAAGGTCTGAACACTCTGAGTTCGGCTGACGAGGTTCCTGCCTGTCCGAGGCCCCACGTACGCATATTGTGCAATGTCATATCTGGTCAGCATGCGTGTCTCGCCAAAGTTCGCGCGCGCAGGAAACCGATCTATCGCTGACGACGATACAGCCACCACTCGGTCCGGAGGGGCCGTGGTCCATCCCGTGGCGCATGTTGGTAGACCAGACCGGCGCTTGTCGTCCGGGGCTCTGTCGAGCGCATCCTCGAGTAGACCGCGCAGCACCGAGCTCTTCTGAGTCCCATTGACGCCCAAAAGCACGGATACTCGGTTCTTTGGACTGGTCCCATTCAGTCTAATGCTCTGATCCGGATGAAACGGAAGCGCGAAGGAACGAACGAGTGTCATAGGCCTCCCTGACTGTGGTTATCTTTGATATCTTAAGCGGTCAGCGCAGCCGCCTTTCAACTGACCGGATCTACCGCCGCCGATTGACTAGGAGGTCTGCCGTCCGCTTCTACAACGACTGGTGCCCACATTAGGCTCTGAACATGAGAGCCTCCGCTGAGGTGTTTCCATCAGCGGCTTGTCCTGAGCAGGTTTTTGCTGGGTCAATACATCTGAAGATGTGTCAGGTACTATTTACCGGTCGCTTACTAATGCGTTATGACATTTCTGTAGCATTTGGCGAAGCGTCTGGCGCGTCTGCGGATCGGAAAGTCCTTTCCTGCCATCACACGCCACCAGGCGGTCTAGGATGGTGGTAGGCCAGTCCTCAATGTCGTCGTCCAAGGCCAGCCATTGCCTGGGCTTTCTGCGTGTCACGTCTGCCAGGATCTGCTGGCCACGCGAAGTGTTTTGAAAGCTCGCCAGGAGCCAGGGGTTCGCCCCATGGACACGCCTGTGAAAAGTGCCGCCGATGAAACGTTTACGCATTTGCTCCGGCAACCGTTGCAGCGTCTTTACATAACCAGGGCGGATGCACCAGGTACTGCTGAGCACAAGGGCGACTTGCGGGTAGGGGGCGAGTTCTTCTTGCAAAAGGGGGAGCCACTCGAACAAGGAGTGCCCGGCGGCTTGGTATGGGCTCATGTAGATGCCAAACCGTGGATGCCAAAGCACAGCTTCATGGTGAACTACGCCGTCAAGGTCAAGATACAAAACCACGTCAGCGCTGCGAGGCGAAGACGCAGGGATGTAGGGGGTTGAGAGGCCTGCGGACGTGCTGGTCATGCGGGTATTTTCAGGCAGGATGGAGTCTTTGTCGTTGAGCATCCAAGCGATGTCTAAGAGGAATGCCTGAGAAAGGCATGTCCACTCGATTTGGCTCCAATCGGTCGCAAACCTTCCTTCCTGGCGCGCTCAGAACTTTGCCTCAGCTCACTCACATGTGCGCGGCCTGCTTGGGCGCGTTAAAGACTGGGCCGATGGTCGCAGCTGTCACACGCCCAGCGATGACGCCGGGCTGCTCGCCGAATTGCGCCAGGAGATTGCGGACTTTCCCAGCCATGGCTACCGACGTGCGTGTGCCTTGGTAAACCGCCAGCGCACATGCCTATGCCGTCATGGCACAAGACGCCCTGCTGATGCCATCAACCAGACTGGCAAAGCTGTGGACAACGCCGGTACCATCGCAATCAGCACTGTACCTATGAAGATTGCCACCATGGCGGGCAGCACTGCTTGGACCACGTAGCGAATGGGCTTGCCGAACACGGCAAAGGCGAAGTAGATATTCATGTCAGCCGCTGGGCATCGGAAGCTTGCGTCCACGGCCACCAGAAAGATGATGACGAAGTGCACTCAGCAGGGGCACCGAAGTCAGTCATCAATCACTGCCTAGGTGCGATGTTCCCTCATGCGGCAGAGAAGGATTCTGTGCGACGCGCGCCGCGCTTGACCATCGATGAAGCGCGTGAACTGGAGATCGCTACTGCCCTTGCAGCCCCAGACGGATGAATTTGTGGGCTGCAAGCGTGTCTGTTCACTGAGATACAACACCCACGCCTACCTGAGCCTTCCTGCCCGCTGAACAGCTCAGTCCGCTCCAAGTAGGTCCGATAATTGTCGGCACACCACATGGGGGCGGTCGTCCACCGACTAGGCACAACTATGAATTTGACCGAACTACTGGCCACAAAAGCTGCTCTGGAAGCAGAAATCGTCAAGGCAAAGAAAGCTGAAGCGACTACCGCGCTACGCCGCGTGCAAGAGCTCGTTACCGAGTTTGGACTCACCTCTCAACAAGTCTTCCCGTTGCTACCCATAAAAAGCAACAAGCAAAGTGTGGCCATGTACCGGAATGCTGCCACAGGCGCTACATGGACAGGGCGGGGCAAGCCTCCTGCATGGATAGTTGGCAAGGACCGCAGCGACTTTCTCATCGCTCAACCCGCCCAACACGAAGGCCCATTCCTCGCAGAGATGGCTGCTGCGGCAGACCGCAGCAGAGCCTGAGCGTGTTTGAGGCGTGGACTGCCCCTGGTCCGGTAGACAAGCACCACCTATCAGGCGGAGCTCGACCGCCGCATCAAGTCCTGAAGGCATTCGTCGACCAGCACCGCCAGCAGTGTGGGGTAGAGTCGATCTGCCGCGTCTTGCGAATCGCCCCATCGGCATACTGGCGCCATGCCGCGTGTCAGCGCAACCCGGCCGTGCGCTCGTTGCGAGCCCAGCGCGATACACAGCTGCTGGCGCAGGTGCAGCGCGTCTGGCAGGCCAACCACCAAGTCTATGGCGTCGAGAAGGTCTGGCGCCAGCTCAACCGCGAAGGTGTTGCGGTGGCACGTTGCACCGTCGAGCGCCTGATGCGCCAATTCGGGCTGCAGGGCGTGCGCCGCGGCAAGGCGGTGCGGACCACCTTTCCTGATTCCAAGGCGCCATGCCCGCTGGACCAGGTCAATCGGCAGTTCCGTGCCGAGCGGCCCAACCAGCTCTATGTCTCGGACTTCACCTATGTCTCGACCTGGCAGGGATGGGTCTACGTGGCATTCGTGGTGGACGTGTTCAGCCGGCGCGTTGTGGGCTGGCGGCAGAGCAGCTCGATGCACACCGAGTTCGTGCTCGACGAGCTGGAGCAGGCGCTGTACGACCGCAAACCGTCTGACGACCACTCTGACAGGGTTCGCAATAAGTGTCCATCCGCTACAGCGAACGCTTGGCCGAGGCCGGATCGAGCCCTCAGTGGGCTCCAAGGGCGAAAGCTATGATAACGCGTTGGCCGAGGCCATTAACGGGCTCTACAAGGCCGAGGTCATTCATCGGCGCGGGCCGTGGAAGGCCAAACAGGCGGTGGAACTGGCGACGCTGGAATGGGTGGCTTGGTTCAATCATCATCGGCTGATGGGGCCGCTGGGCCACGTCCCGCCTGCCGAGTTCGAAGCCAACTACCATCGACAACGCGCTGATAAGGCCGTGACCGTCTGACTTAAACCACCTGGCCTCCGCAGAGCCCGGGGCGATTCACTTGGCCGTCGTTGCACCCGACGTGGCACAGCGGCTGCAAGCCGCAAGAAGCCTTGACCAGGCCCTTTCCTCCGAGCCGATGCTGGCCTACAGCTTCGAGCTGCCGCCGATTGAGCAGTGGCTGCTGGCCAATGATCTTCAGCGCAATCCGCTGAGCCCTGCGCTGATCGGTCAGGATCTGAGAACCTTGCGCAATCTGATCATCGGCGGCTTCGGATGGTCTGTGTTGCCGATGTACCTGTGTGCAGATGTTCTGCAGCGCAGGACCGTGGTTGAAATCCCTTCACCGGTTAGTCGAACAACGCTGAGCTATCACTTGGTCTGGTCACCAAGTGCATTGCGAAATCCGGAGCGTGCGCAACACGAGATGAGCAAGCGAGCGGCCTGACGACTGACGCAAGAACTACCTTGACACACGCCGCGTCTCAGCTAATTTGATATCTCACATGAAGCCCTCAACACGCCCGTCTGCAGCCCGCAGAGCAACGGCATGGCCGAGAGCTTCGTCAACACCTTCAAGCGCGACTATGTGGCGCGCATGGACCTAAGTGACGCGCAGACGGTACTGGCACAACCGCCAGCGGCCTTCGAGCACTTCAACGAGGTGCATCCGCATTCTTCGCTAAAAATGCGGTCGCCTCGGGAGTTAAGGCGACAACAGGCTGCAGGGGCTGACGAGCTAATAGGGTGGGGTCGGGAATGCGGGGGCAACATCAACCGGTTGGCCCCCGGGAAAACGACTCACCAGCGGCACCTCCATCAGTAGTCGCGCGGTGCCAGGCCAACCAGTAGCGAGTCGGGTTCGCGGCTGAAAGCCTCACGCACCCCGAAGTTGTGACCGTATATCGCCCCGACGTCGAGTTTTGTGAGGTCCAGCAGCGTCCACATCTGCTTGCCCATCGATTCCTTGACGCTGGAAGAGATCAGGCTGGGCAGGTTATGGGCAATTACTCGCCGGATTATTTCGTTGATGACAAAGGCCGCAATGGTTCCCACGGTGCCAAAGTAGGACAGGGCTGAGAGCGCCCCGATCACGCACTCGCAGCTGAACGGTGTGATGTCCAGGTTCAGCAGCTCAGGCATCAGTACGATTTTCCCGTCTGGCTGCAGGCGTGGCGTGATGCCGAAACTGATCGATGACGGGCCAGTTTTACGGTTGTGCGCCCAGAAGATCCCCGCCGTTGCTCTACCCACGCAGGGGATATCCACGTTCACGCTGCCTGTGCCAGTGACGTAGAAATCGATGGTGAGCACAATCGTCGCCCGGGGGTCCTTCAGGCTCGCCTTGACGTTCGAAAAGCCAATCGAATAGTCGAATGTCCACCCAAAGAAGCCATTGTCCTCTTCGTAGTCGTTGATGGCTGGGTAGGGGCCTGCTGTCAATGCATTGACGGTCGCCTGGGGGATGTAGAGCCCCACGTCGGCCGCAACGGGCGTGTCTACTGGCCAGGGCGGATTGCGGGGAGGGGGAATACTGACATTGACGGGAAGAGGGGCTCCGTCGTACTCCCCTTCCACGCGATCAGGCGGGGTGATGACTATCTCGGGGGCGGTCGCACCACATTCGCAACGCTGGCCCTCATCGAGGGTCCATCCGTTCTTCGCGATGATGAGCAGGCCATCCGGGATGACCACAAGCTCTCCAGCCCCTGTGAACTGAACGGTCGGAAAGATCTTCTGCAGGTCAATCTTGGGGGCGCCCGTGAAGATTTTGCGCACTGCCGTAGGGGCGACGGACCCAGCCACTAGCCCTTCCAGCCGAGCAATTTCTCTGTCGCTCAAGCCTAGTGCGGTGGCATTCGCAGCCGCGTTGGGGTCCGTATCGATGGTGGTCCGGAAATCCAGGTGAACCTCGCCCAGCGCCAGCGTGTTCTTGCTCGCTGTGCCCGTGGTGCTCACCCGAACGACCTCCAGATCTACCTCGAACAAGCCCACTGACGTATCCCCAGCCTTGGTGACCCCGAAGCGGGCAGAAAAAGAGGCTGTGCTCTCGATCAGAAATCTGCCGGTGGTGCCACCATCTGGAGGCAATGTCACCTTCCAATTCACCTGTTTGGGCTGGTAGCTGCAACCCACCAACCCTATCTGAACGACCGGAACATCCGGGTACTGCTGGTACTGGCCAACAAACCGCGACAGCGCGACGACCAGGCGCCGCGTCAGGAGATCAATCAGCAGGCGGTCGCTGATCACTATTGCTGGGTCCGTCTGAGCGTGCGATGCGACGAGCTGATGCAACTTGGTTCCCATCATCCCCTCCAGGTGAAGTTCGGCGCCCATGATCCGTTTAGGGTTTGTGGGCGTCAACATTTATTCGGCCGTTGCAGGTACAGCTTCGGGATTTGCGCAGAAGCAAGGGGAGCTTGAATGTGTGTGCAAGTTTCAGGCCCAGCACGCGTGTCAGTGTCCTCGTTTCGGCGGCGATGTAGGTACCGTCGTTGTCACGCAAGAATTCCAGTGCATGGTCCGCTTGGACTGCATCGACTGAACCGAAGCGGCGCTCCACAGCCTCGATGAGCATATCGCGCACCGGCTCGCATGGCAGCCCCTTGCTCTCTCATGCGCGCCAAGCCATCACCTCATGGTCGCAGCAATCCTTCGTGAAGGTGGTCGTTATGGCCAGGCCTGAGTAGCACTTGATTTCCAGACCATCGGAGCACCGTCGCAGGTCGCTGCGGAGACCGCCTCCCAGCCTTCATGCGAGCGGAGAGGCTGGCCCCGGCATGGCGCGATAGACGTGTTGGGCATTGCCCCTCGGGGCGCCCCCACGCTCTACGTTCGGGGTTCATAGCCGGCAAACGATCTTATGGAGCATGAATGTTTAGATGTGATCTAGTCTCATCTATTTATGTGTTGTCTCAACTAATTTGATATCTCACAGCCGCCTCCGACCAGGGCCACGGCACTGGCCGTGTGATGCGGACTGGCCGTGGGGCGCTGGCGCCAGCGCTCCGGCGTGAAGCGGCCGGCCAGGCTGGCGATGGCGGCGGCTTCCAGTGCCTCGTCGTCACTCATGGGCGGCAGCAGGTCGGCAAAGCGCTGGGCCAGCATGGATTTGCCCGAACCCGGCGGCCCCACCAGCAGCAGGCCGTGGCCTCCGGCCGCCGCAATTTCCAGCGCGCGCCGCGCCTGTGCCTGGCCACGCACCTCGGCCAGGTCCAGGCTGCTGCGCACTGGGGCAGCGGGCTGTGGTTGCACCGCATGCCAGCCCGGGCCGGAGCATGTCTGGGTGTCGCCTGCTGCCGGCAAGGCGTCGGTTTCGTCGGTTTCGTCGGTCTCGCCGGTGTCCTCGCTTTCGTCGCTGCAGCAGGCACAGTCCGTGTCCTGCTCCGTCTGCACCAGGGCATTGGCCGAGCGAGTGATGAAGCGGCGCACCACGTCCAGCAGGTGGTGCGCGCAGAACACCTGGGCCGACGGCACAAAGGCCGCCTCCTGCGCGCTGCCCGGCGGCAGGACCAGGCGGGCGCCGTCCTGCTGGCGGTGCAGGGCCAGGGCCGTGGCCAGCGCGCCGCGCACGGGCCGCAGCGCGCCCGACAGCGACAGCTCGCCTGCGAATTCATACTCGGCCAGTGCATCGCCATTGATCTGGCCGCTGGCCGCGAGAATGCCCAGCGCAATGGGCAGGTCGAAGCGCCCCGAATCCTTGGGCAGGTCGGCGGGCGCCAGGTTGACGATGATGCGTTTGTTGCTCGGGAACTCCAGCCCGGAATTCAGCAGTGCCGAGCGCACGCGTTCACGCGCTTCCTTGACCTCGACATCGGCCAGACCCACCAGCGTGAACGACGGCAGGCCGTTGGCCAGATGCACTTCCACGGTGACACGCGGGGCGGCCAGCCCCAGCAGCGCACGACTTTGAACCAGGGCCAGACCCATGGGCACCTCGCAGAAACGACAGACACAAAGACAGACACAAAGCCAGACACAAAGGAAGAGGCCGCCAGCGGTGCGGCGGCCTCGGTGACCCAGTATGGCAACGGCCTTGGACCTTGTGGGCGGCGGGTGCGGCGCTGCCCCCAAATCTCAGAATGTTCTGACCCTTGCGGCGCAAAAATCAGAACAGCTTCACCAGCGCCGGCACACTCAGCACGGCCGTGTAGTAGCCCATGAACTGCACGCCGGTGTTGAAGCCGAAGCCGCGTGACAGCAGGCCGCCGAGCAGGCCCATGGTCAGGATCACGAGCAGGCCCAGCAACTGGCCTTCCCAGACGCTGATGACGATGATCAGGCCCACGAAGGTGGCGATGATGGCCTCGTGGCTGACCCGGCGCGAGACGAACAGCGCCGCGCTGCGCGCGAAGTTCATGGCGAAGGGGTAGGACACGATGGCCGCCAGCAGCACGGCCAGCATGCCGTAGCCCAGGAACTCCCAGTGGCTGAGCAGGTTGTGCAGGTTGTTCACCTGGCCCGTGGCGGCATCGACGGTGAAGCGCGGCGGCGCGTTGAACAGCGGCGCGGCGGGGCCGGCGGCCACCGGGCTCAGCGGCAGGCCGAAGGCGATCAGCGGGATCAGCGCCTCGGCGATGTAGGTGGCCTCGGTCACGCCGTTGCGCGCGCTCAGCACCGTGGTCAGGCGGTGGTAGGCATGCTTGATGCGCGAGCCCACCAGCTCGCCCAGCACCACGGTCATGGCCACGGGGCTGAAGACGAAGGTGGCGCTGGAGATGGTGGCCGTGGCCAGGGTCCAGCGCGTCTGCACGCGGTCCAGCACCTTGAGCGGGTTGGGGAAGTAGCCTGACCAGCCCTTCACGTCGGGCGCCAGGTTGAACTGGCGCACCTTGTCGCGCAGCATGCGCTGGCGGCCGGCCGGCGAGATCACGGTGAACAGGTCGGCGATCAGCGGCCCGATGGCAATGCCCAGGAAGTAGCTGATGCTGAGCTTGACCTCGTATTTGGCGGTGAGGCTTTGCAGCGCAATGATGACCACCACGAACGGAATCAGCAGCATCACCGAGGCCCAGCGCCCCGCCGAGAAGTAGGCGATGAGGAGGGCGGCGGCCAGGAAGATCCAGGGCGCCGTCTTGGTGATCATGCTGCCGAAGGGCGCCAGCATCACGGCGAACAGCACGGCCAGCGGCACGGCGACAAAGGCCGCGACGATGCCGCCCGAGACCATTTTGCGCAGCGCGATGTGGGGCACGCCCAGCTTGCGCAGCATGTTGGCGTCCTGCAGCAGCGGCGTGGCCAGCGTGTCGCCGGGAATGCCCAGCAGCGCCGTGGGCACGGCATGCGTCATGTGCTTGGCCACGGCGCCGGCCAGGAAGAAGGTGAACACGCCGGCGGGCGGCACGCCCAGCAGCACCACCAGCAGGGTGAGCGGGGCCAGCGTGGTGGTCTCGTCCGTGCCGGAGACCAGGCCGATGGCGGCGAACACCACGGCGCCTATCAGTCCCATCGCGGCTGCGACGGCGATGTCATTGGTCAGCAGGGTTTCCATCTCATGCCCTCCCGGCCTTGTCGGCGAACAGTTCGTAGAGCTTGAGCTCCTTGAGTTCCTGCACCACGGCGGGCGGCAGGTCCTGCACCGTGCCCAGGCCTCCGGGCTGGCGCGCCAGCTCCTCCAGCACTTCGCGGCGCCATTCGGGGTCGTTCGAGGTGTCCAGCTCGGTCACTTCCCGCTTGGGCGGAAAGGCGCGTGCGCAGATCACGCCGGCGATCACGCAGCCGGCAAGGCCCGCGAGCATGGCGTAGGCGTGGGCCAGCTGGCGCGACTCGACCACCGTGGCCAGCCAGCGGCTGGCCAGGTAGAAGCCCAGCACGCTGATGCCGGTGCCGATGGCAATCGCCCAGGCCAGGTGGCGCAGGTCCACGGTGTCGCCCCAGACCTCGGCCAGCCGCCAGTCGGCGGGATCCTTGCTTGTCATGTGTGTCTCCTTGGGTTTTTGTTTGTGGGGCCGCGCGCTGGTCAGGCCCTGGCGCGCAGCGCGGCCAGCACTTCCAGTGCGCGGTCGGTGCGTACATCGTGCTCGGCGGCCAGTTGGCGCGCCACGGCATCCACCTCGTCGCCCGTGGCACCGGCCACCAGGGCGATGTTGCGGGCGTGCAGGGCCATGTGGCCGCGCTGAATGCCTTCGGTGGCCAGGGCGCGCAGGGCGCCCAGGTTCTGCGCCAGGCCCACGGCGGCGGCGATCTCGCCCAGCTGCTGGGCGGACTGCAGGTCCATGATCTTCAACGCCAGGCGTGCCAGCGGATGGGTCTTGGTGGCGCCGCCGACAAGGCCCACTGGCATGGGCAGCTCGATGCTGCCGACCAGGGCGCCGCCGGCATCCTTTTCCCAGCGCGTGAGCGAGGTGTAGCTGCCGCTGCGGCTGGCATAGGCATGGGCGCCGGCCTCGACCGCGCGCCAGTCGTTGCCCGTGGCGACGATGACGGGGTCGATGCCGTTCATGATTCCCTTGTTGTGCGTGGCCGCGCGGTAGGGGTCGATGGCCGCGAAGGTATAGGCGTCCAGCACGCCTTCGATGATCTCCTCGCCGCTGCGCTCCTGCGTGGCCAGGGTCTGCGGCGTGAGCCGCACGCGGGCGCGGGCCAGCCGCAGGTCGGCCAGGTTGGACAGGATGCGCAGCCGCACGCTGCCGCCCGTGATCTGCTCGACCAGCGGCGCCACCGATTCGGCCATGGTGTTGACGGTGTTGGCGCCCATGGCGTCGCGCACGTCCACGATCAGGTGGACCACCAGCATGGGGCCGCGCGGCGTGTCGGGGAAGACATGGACCTCGATGTCCTTGCAGCCGCCGCCCAGGCCGATCAGCACCTTGTCGCGGCTGTTGGCGCGCTCGATGATCTGCGCACGTGCCTGCAGCACGGCCAGGCGTGCGCCGTGCGGATCGGTCACGCCCAGCACCTGGACCTGGGCGCGCATCAGCGGCAGCGTGCTGGAGGTCTGAAAGCCCCCGTCCTCGCGCGCCAGCTTGGCCATGTACGAGGCGGCGGCCACCACCGAGGGCTCCTCCACCGCCATGGGCACCAGCACGTCGCGGCCGTTGACGCGGAAGTTGCCCGCCACGCCCAGCGGCAGCTCGAAGCTGCCGAACACGTTCTCGATCATGCCGTCGGCCAGTGCCAGGGGCAGGGCGCCGGGGGCGGCGAGCAGGGCGCGCTCGGCATCGGACAGGCCGCAGGCATCGGCCAGGAAATCCCGGCGCTGGGCCGGTGTGAGGGCACGGAAATTGGGCAGGCGCGAATCGGCAACCATGGAAGACATCTCCTCGAATCAAAACTCTGGTCGCCGGACTGTAGGAAAACTGTACCGCTTTCAAAAGGTACAGTTTCGGGGAACAGTACCATCGCACTGCAACATGAACGGAGGGCGCATGGCAGACACCAGAGGGCGCTCGGCCCCCATTGCCGAGAAGCTGGCCGACCTGATCGGCCAGCAGATCGCCGACGGCGTGTACCGCCCTGGCGACAAGCTGCCCTCGCTGCGCGAGCTGGCGCAGCTGCACCGCTATGCCAAGAACACCGTGGTCTCGGCCTTTGACCTGCTGGTCTCGCGCGGCATCGTGGAGCCGCGCCGGGGCTCGGGCTTTTACGTGCTGGGCACGGGGCGCGGTGCCCAGCGCACCGATGAGGACGCGGGCCAGCTGGGCCGCGCCATGGACATCGTCTGGCTGATGCGCGAGCAGCTCAAGACCCAGCCCGACTGCGTGGGCGTGGGCGACGGCTTTCCGCCCGTGGAATGGCTGGCCGACATGCGGCTGGACCGCTACCACCAGAAGGTGGTGCGCACGGGGCTGGGATCGCTGTTCCGCTACGGCAGCCGCTACGGCTATGCGCCGCTGCGCGACAGCCTGGTGCGCAAGCTGGGTGACTTCGGCCTGCAGGCCACGCCGGGCCAGCTGGTGCTGACCCATGGCGCCAATGAGGCCATGGACCTGGTCATCCGCTACTTCGTGCCGCCGGGGGCCACCGTGCTCGTGGACGAGCCCGGCTACTACCCGCTGTTCGGCAAGCTCAGGCTGGCCGGCGCCCATGTGGTCGGCGTGCCGCGTCTGGCCGACGGGCCCGACGTGGCCGCGCTCGAATCACTGCTGGCCCAGCACCGGCCGCGCCTGTTCTTCACGCAGTCGCTGGCCCACAATCCCACGGGCTCGGACATCTCGGCCGCCAAGGCCTACAAGGTGCTGCAGCTGGCCGAGCGCCACAACCTGCTCATCGTCGAGGACGATCCGCTGGCCGACTTCAAGCCCACCTCGGCCGTGCGCCTGTCCACGCTGGACCAGCTGGAGCGCACCATCTACATCGGCAGCTTCTCCAAATCCTTCTCGGCCGCGCTGCGCGTGGGCTTCATCGCCTGCAACGACGCGCTGGCCAGCGACCTGGCCGACCTCAAGGCGCTGATCCACGTCAGCGGCTCCGAGTACTGCGAGCGCATGGTGGACGTGATGCTGCGCGAGGGCCACTACGAGCGCCACCTGGTGCGCCTGCGCCACAAGCTGGGCCAGGCCACGGCCCAGGCGCTGGGCTGGCTCGATGCCCACGGCTGCGAGGTCTTTGCGCGCAGCCCGCAAAGCCTGTACCTGTGGGTGGCCTTCCCCGGTGTGCAGGACTCGCTGCGGCTGGCCGAGCAACTGGTGCCGCGCAAGCTCAGCATGGCGCCGGGCCGTGTCTTCCATGTCGATCCCTCGGCCGTCTCGCGCTGGTCGCGGTGCAACGTCAGCGCCATGCTGGATCCGAGGTTCCAGGCCGCGATGGGGCAGGTGCTGGCTCAACCCGCCTGAGCCAGCCCCCGGGCCTGCGCACGCAGCAGCGCGATGAAGCGCTGCTGCTCCTGCGTGGGCGCGTCGTCGGTGCGGGTGAGGATGCCGAAGGGCGCCATGGGCACGTCGATGCAGACCGGCAGCGCCCTGACCAGGCCCATGCGCAGATAGTCCTTGAGCGCTGATTCGGACAGCAGCATCACGGCGTCGGTCAGCTGCACCAGTTGCTGCATGGAGTACACCGAGCTGCATTCGATGATGTCGGCCGGCGCGGGCAGTTCCAGGCGCTGCAGCAGCTGGTCGAGCGCGATGCGCGCGGGGCTGGTTGCCGGCTGCAGGATCCAGGGCCAGTCGCCGACAAGCTCTTGCCAGCCGAGCTTGCGCCGGCGTGTCAGCGGATGGCCGCTGCGCACGACGACCAGCAGCCGCTCGTTGCCCAGTTCCTCGAAGCTGTAGCTGCTGCTGTGGGCCGCAGGGCTGCGCCGCGCAATGGCCATGTCGATGCGGCGCTGGTCCAGCAGGCGCAGCACCTGGTCGCTGGTGTCGCCCATGATGCGCAACCGCAGCTGCGGGCTTTGCGCCTTCATGCGGGCCACGGCCGTCATCACCAGGTCGGGTGCTGCGCCCATGATGGTGCCGATGGACAGGTAGCCGTAGCCGCCCTGGCGGCGCGCGGCCAGGTCCTCGGCGCAGCGGTCCAGGCTGTTGAGCGAAGCCTCGGCAAAGCGCACCAGCTGCGCGCCCAGCGCCGTGGGCCGCATACCGCGCGGCAGGCGCTCGAACAGCTGGCAGCCGAACATGTCCTCGATCTCGCGCAGCATGCGCGTGGCCGCAGGCTGGGACATGGCCAAGCTCAGCGATGCGCGGTGCAGGTTCAGGCTCGATCCCAGCGCCACCAGCATGTGCAGGTGCTTGTAGCGCAGACGGTTGAGCAGGCTGCGGTGCAGCACGGGCGGGGTGGATTCGGGCGGCTTGTCAGGCATAAGCGCAAGGTATCGGATGTGACCGAAATTCGATTTGTTGAGCATCGATCATGCGCCGTACATTGGCCCTGCGACAAGAAAAAACAGACCCAATCCAGGAGACAAGACATGCACAGCCCATCGCCTGTTTCATGACGCGCTGATGCGACCGGCACTCAAGCCGCAGCCGCCTCTCGCCTTCCGAAAAAGCACGCCTTCATCGCCCCCATTTTTGTGGGCGTGATGGCTCTCCATCGCCTTCAGGACCGTCATGAAAAAACTCCCCGCTCCCCTGCTCGCCAGGATCTCCTGGCGCCTGCTGCCCTTTCTTCTGCTCATGTACATCATGGCCTTCCTGGACCGGGCCAACGTGGGCTTTGCCAAGGTGGCCTTCCAGGCCGATACCGGCATCAGCGATGCGGCCTTCGCCTTTGGCGCGGGCGTGTTCTTCGCGGGCTATGCGCTGCTGGAAGTGCCCAGCAACCTGATCATGCACCGCGTGGGTGCACGCATGTGGATGTGCCGGATCATGGTCACCTGGGGCCTGGTGTCGGCGGCCATGATGTTCGCCCACGACCAGACCACGTTCTACGTGCTGCGCTTTTTGCTGGGCGTGGCCGAGGCGGGGTTCTTCCCCGGCGTCATCCTGTACCTGACCTACTGGTTCCCGGCAGCGCACCGCGCGCAGGCCATGGGCTTTTTCTACTTCGGCGCGCCGCTGGCCTTCATCTTCGGCAGCCCGCTGTCGGGCCTGCTGCTGGAGCTGGACGGCATGGGCGGCTGGCACGGCTGGCAGTGGCTGTTCTCGGTGGAGGGGCTGATGGCCGTGGCCGTGGGCATCTGGGCATATTTCCACCTGGACAACCGCCCCGCCGACGCCACCTGGCTCAGCCGCGAGGACAAGGCGCTGCTGCAGGACATCCTCGACAGCGAAGAGCGCGCCAAGGGCGGCCACGGCCACAGCCTGCTGGCCGCGCTGTGCCAGCCGCGCGTGCTCTACCTGGCGCTGATCTACCTGCTGATCCAGGCCAGCGTCTATGGCGTGGTGTTCTACCTGCCCAGCCAGGTGGCGGGCCTGCTGGGCACCAAGGTGGGCCTGCTGGTGGGCGTGGTCTCGGCCATTCCCTGGCTGTGCGCGCTGCTGGCTGCCTGGTGGATTCCGGGCCATGCCGAGCGAACAGGCCAGCCGCGCGGCATCGCCAGCCTGACGCTGGTGATGGCTGCCGTGGGCATGGCTGCATCGGTGAGTTTCTCCAGCCCCCTGCTGGGTGTGGCCGCGCTGTGCCTGGCGGCGGCCGGTTTCATCGCCGTGCAGCCCGTGTTCTGGACCTTTCCCGCCAACACGCTGGCCGGCGCTGCGGCCGCTGGCGGCATCGCCTTCATCAACTCCCTCGGCGCCGTGGGCGGCTTCGTCGCCCCCATCGTCAAGAACTGGGCCGAGGGCTTTTTCCACTCCCCGGCGGCCGGCCTGTACCTGCTGGCCGGCACCACGCTGCTGGCTGCGGCCCTGGTGCTGGGCGTGCGCGCACGCCTGGCGCCGGCCCTGGCCGCACCGTCGGCCGCCTGAACCCCTTGCACACGGAGCAGAACCATCCCATGACACAGATCCCCACCATCAAGCAGGTGCGCGCCTTCACGCTCAAGGGCGGCGGTGCCGACTACCACGACCAGTCCGACGGCCACTGGATCGACGACCACATCGCCACGCCCATGGCCAAGTACCCCGAGTACCGGCAAAGCCGCCGCAGCTTCGGCATCAACGTGCTGGGCACGCTGGTGGTGGAGATCGAGGACAGCGCCGGACGCGTGGGCTTTGCCGTGACCACGGGCGGCGAGCCTGCGGCCTACATCGTCGAAAAGCACCTGGCGCGTTTCCTCGAAGGCGCCCGGGTCACCGACATCGAGCGCATCTGGGACCAGATGTACCTGTCCACGCTGTACTACGGCCGCAAGGGCATCGTCATCAACACCATCTCCGGCGTGGACCTGGCGCTGTGGGACCTGCTGGGCAAGGTGCGCGGCGAGCCCGTGCACCAGCTGCTGGGCGGCGCCGTGCGCGACGAGCTGCAGTTCTACGCCACGGGCGCGCGGCCCGACCTGGCGCAGAAGATGGGCTTCATCGGCGGCAAGATGCCGCTGCACCACGGCCCGGCCGAAGGGGAGGAGGGCCTGCGCCGCAACCTGCAGGAGCTGGCCACCATGCGCGAGCGCGTGGGCCCGGACTTCTGGCTCATGCTGGACTGCTGGATGAGCCTGGATGTGAACTACGCCACGCGCCTGGCCCAGGGTGCGCAGGCCCATGGCCTCAAGTGGATCGAGGAGGCCCTGCCGCCCGACGACTACTGGGGCTACGCGGCCCTGCGCAAGAACGTGCCCACCGGCATGCTGGTGACCACGGGCGAGCACGAGGCCGCGCGCTGGGGCTTTCGCCAGCTGCTGGAGATGGGCTGCTGCGACATCATCCAGCCCGACGTGGGCTGGTGCGGCGGCATCACCGAACTGCTCAAGATCTCGGCCCTGGCCGATGCCCACCAGGCCCTGGTCATCCCGCATGGCTCCAGCGTCTACAGCTACCACTTCGTGGCCACGCGCCACAACAGCCCGTTTGCCGAGTTCCTGATGATGGCCCCCAAGGCCGACGAGGTCGTGCCCATGTTCCATCCGCAACTGCTGGGCGAGCCCGTGCCCGTCAACGGCCGCATGCGCCTGTCGGCGCTGGACAGGCCTGGCTTCGGCGTGGAGCTCAATCCCGAGTGCGCCTTGCACCGCCCGTACACGCACTGAAGGAGCCCGCCATGCAACTGCCTGCCAACCCCTTCAAGGCCGCGCTGCGGCGCGCCGAGCCGCTGTACGGCATCTGGGCCGGCTTTGCCACGCCCTATGCGGCCGAGATCATCGCCACCACGGGCTACGACTGGATGCTGGTCGATGGCGAGCATGCCCCCAACACCGTGCCCACGCTGCTGGGCCAGCTGCAGGCCGTGGCGCCCTACGGCACGCACCCGGTGGTGCGCGCCGTGCAGGGCGACACCGTGCTCATCAAGCAGTTGCTGGACGTGGGCGTGCAGACGCTGATGGTGCCCATGGTGGAGACGGCCGAACAGGCGCGCGAACTGGTGCGCGCCATGCGCTACCCGCCCCACGGCGTGCGCGGCGTGGGCGGCGGCCTGACGCGGGCCACGCGCTGGGATGCCGTGCCCGACTACATCCGCACGGCGCATGAACAGCTGTGCCTGATCGTGCAGATCGAATCGCCCCGGGGCGTGGCCAATGCGGCCGAGATTGCGGCCGTCGATGGCGTGGACGCCGTCTTCATCGGCCCCGCCGACCTGTCCACGGGCATGGGCCATGCGGGCGACGCCAGCCAGGGCGAGGTGCAGGAGGCCATACGCCGCACCGTCGAGGCCACGCTGGCCGCCGGCAAGGCCTGCGGCATCCTCGCGCCGCGCGAGGAAGATGCGCGCCGCTATGCGGACTGGGGCTGCGGCTTCATCGCCGTAGGCATAGACATCAGCCTGCTGCGTCAGGCCGCGCTGGCCAACCTGGGGCGCTATCGCGCCACGCAAGCCACGGACCAGGCGGCCCCTGCATCCCGCACCTACTGAACCCAAGGAGAACTCCATGGCATCCCTTCCCGTGCTGCGCAATTTCATCGCCGGCAGCTTCACCGACAGCGCCGAACTGCATGAGGTGACCAACCCCGCCACGGGCGCGGTGCTGGCGCGCTCGCCCCTGTCCAGCCAGGCCGATGTGGACCGCGCCATCGCCGCCGCGCGCGGCGCCCACAAAGCCTGGGCGCGCCGCCCGGCCGTGGAGCGCGCGCAGTACCTGCGCCGCGTGGCGGCCCGCATCCGCGACAACGCCGCGCGCATTGCGCGCACCATCACCGAGGAGCAGGGCAAGGTCCTGGGCCTGGCCGAGGTGGAGGTGAACTTCACCGCCGACTATCTGGACTACATGGCCGAATGGGCGCGCCGCATCGAGGGCGAGGTCATCACCAGCGACCGGGCCAACGAGCAGATCTTTTTGCTGCGCAAGCCACTGGGCGTGGTCGCGGGCATCCTGCCCTGGAACTTCCCCTTCTTCCTGATCGCCCGCAAGATGGCGCCGGCCCTGCTCACGGGCAACACCATCGTCATCAAGCCCAGCGAGGAAACGCCCATCAACTGCCATGCCTTCACCGAGCTGCTGGCCCAGTGCGAGCTGCCGGCCGGCGTGTTCAACGTGGTCTATGGCCAGGGCGGCACGGGCGCTGCGCTGGCCGGGCATGCGGGCGTGGACATGGTCAGCTTCACGGGCAGCGTGGCCACGGGCGAGCGCATCGCGGCTGCCGCCGCGCCCCACATCACCAAGCTCAACCTGGAGCTGGGCGGCAAGGCCCCGGCCATCGTGCTGGCCGATGCCGACCTGGACCTGGCCGTGCGCGCCATCCGCGACTCGCGCATCATCAACACCGGGCAGGTCTGCAACTGCGCCGAACGCGTCTACGTGCAGCGCCAGGTGGCCGAGGAGTTCACGGCCCGCATCGCCCAGGCCATGGCAGCCACGCGCTACGGCGACCCGATTGCGCGGCCCGACGTGGAAATGGGCCCGCTGATCAACCAAAAGGGCCTGGACAGCGTACAGGCCAAGGTGCGCCAGGCCATCGCCGACGGCGCGCAACTGGTCACGGGCGGGCAGGCCGCAGACCTGGGCGCGGGCTTTCACTTCCAGCCCACGGTGCTGGCCGGCTGCCATGCCGGCATGGAGATCATGCGCAAGGAAATCTTCGGCCCCGTGCTGCCCATCCAGGTGGTGGAGGACCTGGACGAGGCCATCGCCCTGGCCAATGATTGCGAGTACGGCCTGACCTCGTCGCTGTACACGCGTGACCTGTCCAAGGCCATGCAGGCCATGCGCGAGATCGACTTCGGCGAGACCTACATCAACCGCGAGAACTTCGAGGCCATGCAGGGCTTCCATGCGGGCGTGCGCAAGTCCGGCGTGGGCGGGGCTGATGGCAAGCACGGCCTGTACGAGTACACGCACACGCATGTGGTGTACCTGCAGGGGTGAGCCAACGGTTCGCCTATCGCTTCACGGTGGCTGACGTTATGAACCGGGCAATGGTGCTGGAAACCCCGGGCACTAGCGGCAGCCCCTCCTTGTCATAGGTTGCAAGATTGGCAGCGCGATCGTTGGTCTCCACCTTCTTGAGCACATGGTTGGTGGCGGGCAACAGCACAAGCTTGGCGTTCGGTGCAGCCTTGGCCAGACGCTGAGCATCCTTTGGCTTGATCTGCAGGTCGCGCTCACCTTGAATGATGAGCACGGGTTTGGAATAGCCCGCTATCAGGCGAGTGGGGTCCAGCGCGAAGGTGTTGATGAGAAAGCCTTGTACGCTGGCATGGAACATGGTGTTGAGCGGCCTGTCCATCTGGCGGGTATCCACGCGCCTGCCTGCTTCCAGAGCATCGATGACCGGTAACGCCTGGTCCAGGATCGGTGCATTGGCGGGGTCTTCCTTGAGCTGTTCCCGAAGCGTCTGCCCCATTGGGCGACCAGGAGCTGCTACCAATATCAGTCCGCAGATATCGGAGCGGCCCTGGCCAGCCTCCAGGGCGACCAGTCCACCTTCACTGTGCCCCAGCACCCAGACGCATTGGGCACCGGTCTCGCTGCGGATGGCGTCCACCCAGTGATGCACATCTTCGGCATAGGCCTGGATGGTCACGGCATTGGGGTCTTCCACGGCCTTGTAGCTTTCGAACATGCCACGTTTGTCGATGCGTACGGTGGCAATGCCCTGGGTGGCCAGTTCCTGTGCGAGCAGTTGGTAGGTCGAGGCTTTGAGGCCGAACGGGCTGTTGCCGTTGCGGTCAGTGGGGCCTGAGCCGGGGACGATCAGTACGACCGGCGGCGCGCTTTGGCTCGGCGTCAGCAGAACACCCCGCAGTGGGTCAAGTGGCCCCGTTGCCTGCAGCGGCTTTTCGCCAAGGACGGCCGTGGCCGGTGCTGCCATGGTGGTACTTGCGAAGATGGCGGCCGCCAGGCCGAGGAGTAGAGCTTTCATGGGAAAGGCCGCAGAGTTGATCTGCGTGCCATTGGAGCATGCTTGTCTGTCGACCCTGTCAGGTCGAAGCCGTGCGCTTGCGGTTGCGCGGCGCCTTGGGCGGCGGGCTGCTTGCCTCCAGTTCCCGCGCCCGGGTACGGATGCGGGCAAAGGCGCTGGCCATGGCCTGCAGCTCGGGCTCGGGCACGGCGTCCATGAGCTCGCGGTTGATGGCCTGCACCTGCGGGAACAGCTCGGCATGCAGGGCGCGGCCCGTGTCGCTCAGGCGCAGCAGCGCGCGGCGCGCATCGCCCACCTGGCTTTCTTTCCACAACAGCCCCTTGGCCAGCAGCGCCGTGACCGCGCGCGAGGTGCGCGTGCGGTCCAGTTGCGCCTGCTCGGCCAGCTGCGAGGGCTGCAGCTGCCCGGCCTCGGCCAGCAGGCAGACCATGCGCCACTCGCGCCGCGTGATGCCGTAGCGGCCCTCGCACAGGCGCACCACGCGGCTGCCAGCGGCCGCCTGCAGCCGCGCCAGGTGGTAGAGGAACATGTCGTCGAGCACGGCGGGGTGGCGCCAGCGGTGGAGGTCGGTCATGGGCTCGCGGGCCGGTTTCGGGTTTACGCTAGGGATGATGGATTAGATGCATTGTCGGCGGCCTGCGTACATTGGCCGCAAGACAACGACAAGGAGACAAGTATGCCCAGCCCCCTCGCAGCCCTGGCGCGTGCCGCCCTGGCTTTGGTCGCCGCCGGCCTGTGCGCGGCGCCCGCCCTGGCCCAGGAATGGCCCAAGGCCAGGCCCATACGCATCGTCGTGCCCAATCCGCCGGCCGGCCCGTCCGACATCTCGCTGCGCCCCGTGGCCGCCGCCATGCAGGCCGCGCTGGGCCAGGCCGTGGTCGTGGACAACAAGCCCGGCGCCAACGGCAACATCGGCGCGGCCGAGGTCGCACGCTCTGCCGCCGATGGCTACACCTGGCTGTGGGCCATGGACCCGGTGCTCACCGTCAACCCCCATGTCTACAAGAACATGGGCTACAAGGCCGACGCGCTGGAAACCCTGGTCGTGGCCGCGCGCTTCTCGCAGACCCTGGTCTGCGGCCCGGGCACGGGCTTCAAGTCCGTCAAGGACATGGTGGCCGCCAGCAAGACGCGCGAGCTGACCTATGCCTCGGGCGGCGCGGGCTCGCCGGGCCACCTGGTCATGGAATCGCTGCTGGCCACTTCGGGCGCCAAGATGGTCCACGTACCCTACAAGGGACCGGCGCCGGCCATGCAGGACCTGCTGGGCGGCCAGGTGGACTGCGGCTTCCTGGCTGGCCCCACGGTCTTCCCCCAGGTCCAGAGCGGCAAGCTGATCGCCCTGGCCACCTCGGGCAAGACGCGCTCGGCGCTGGCGCCCGAGCTGCCGACCATTGCCGAATCGGGCTTTCCCGAGTTCGACGGCACCTTCTGGATCCTGCTGGCCGCGCCCAAGGGCGTGCCGCCCGCCGTGCAAAAGCGCTTTGTCGATGCCATGAACGAGGCCATCCGCGCGCCCGAGCAAAAGGAACGCGCCAAGGCCCTGGACATCGAGATGGTCGGCTCCACCGTGGCCGAGGCCCAGGCACGCGCCAAGGGCCAGTCCGCGCAGTGGGCCGCCCTGGTCAAGCGCATCCACCTGACCAACGACTGAAGCCGCCACTAGGGCCTGTGGCCCTGAGGCACCGCCGTTTTGGCGATACTCCCTTTCCCAACGCATCCACTGTCTTCTGGCTCCCATGGCAACCCAGCGCCCCAATCTGATCTTCATCTTGGCCGATGACCTCGGCTATGCCGACCTCGGCTGCACGGGCGCGCGCGATGCGCACAGCCGCGCCACCGATGTCTCGCCTCGCCTGGACGCCATGGCCGCGCAGGGCATGCGCTTCACGCGTGGCTATTCCAACTCGGCCGTGTGCTCGCCCACGCGCTTTGCCCTGGCCACGGGCCGCTGGCAGTACCGCCTGCGCGGCGCGGCCGAGGAGCCGATCGCCAGCGTCCACGGCGACAAGGTGCTGGGCCTGCCGCCCGACCATCCCACCGTGGCCTCGCTGCTGCGCGACGCCGGCTACGCCACCGCCCTGGTCGGCAAATGGCACCTGGGCTACCCGCCGCATTTCGGCCCGCGCATGTCGGGCTATGAAGAGTTCTACGGCTTCCATGCAGGCGGCGCCGACTACTTCGCCCACTGCGACCCGCGCGGCCGCCCCGACTTCTGGATCAACGAGGAGCCGCACGAGGAAGAGGGCTACCTCACCGACCTGCTGAGCCGCCGCGCCGTGGACTTCGTCGAGCGCCAGACGGCCGACAAGCCCTTCTACCTGTCCCTGCACTACAGCGCCCCGCACTGGCCCTGGCTCACGCGCGACGACCTGGAGGAGTCGCGGCGCATCGGCGGCTTCGGCAAGCACACCGACGGCGGCACCATCGAGACCTACCAGCGCATGATCCACCACATGGACGAAGGCATTGGCTGGGTGCTGGACGCGCTCGAGAAAAAGGGCATGGCCGAGAACACGCTCATCGTCTTCACCAGCGACAACGGCGGCGAACGCTTCTCCAACAACTGGCCCTTCATCGGCCAGAAGATGGACCTGCTCGAAGGCGGCATCCGCGTGCCCCTGGTGGCTCGCTGGCCTGACCGCATGCCGGCAGGCGCCGTCAGCGACACGCCCAACCTGACCATGGACTGGTCGGCCACCTTCCTGGCCGCCGCGGGCGTGGACGGCCACGCCGACTACCCGCTGGACGGCATCAGCCTGCTGCCCCTCATGGACGATGGCGCCTGGAATCCCGAGCGCGACCTGTGCTGGCGCATGAAGCACCGCGCCCAGCGCGCCCTGGTGCGCGGCGACTGGAAATACCTGCAGATCGAAGGCGTGGAATACCTTTTCAACGTGGCCCAGGACCCGCGCGAACGCGCCAACCTGCGCGACCGCGAGCCCCAGCGCCTGGCCGAGCTGCGCCAGGCTTGGCAGCAATGGGATGCGTCATTGCCGCCCATTCCGGAAGAAGCCAAGGTGTCGCTGGTGTTCAGCCGGCAGGATCTGCCTTCGGCGACGTTTTGAGGGTGTGTGTGCCCGCAGGCTGTGGGCGATAAAACAAGGCAGGCCTTTGGGCCTGCCTTGTTTCCTGATTACTGGTACGTCCTGACCATGCCCGCCCGTGCGGCCTCCGAGTTGTCGCACATGTCCTTGGCCTGTTTGTAGAGGGCCTGGGCCTTGCTCTTGTCCTTGTCGACGACTTCGTAATGGCTGGCCTTGGCAAGCACCAGGTTGTATTGGAGATAGCTGGCGCTGGCCGATGGCAGCGACTTCACGGCCTGCGACACCATTTGGTCCAGGCCCTCCAAGGACCCGCCCCAGCGCGGGCTCAGGTAATTGAGGGCATTGACGCGGGCCGCCAGGTTCTTGGGATCGGCCTGATCGGCCGCCTGCAGCCACTGCGCCGCAGTACGCCCACCCACCTGGTTTTCCATCGCGGCCAATCCAATCAGCATCGTCTGCGGCAAGGCCGAGCGGGCATCCAGCGCCATGGCCTTTTGCAGATACGGCTGGGCCTTCGCGCTGAGCTGCTTGACACTGTTCCACTGGCTGCCCGTCACGCTGGAAGCCGGCGCCTCACCACGGGCGCCAAATGCCTTGTTGCCGTAATAGAGGCCCGCATTGAGCTGGGCAAAGAACGACTTGGGCTGCTGATCCGCCCACATGCGCATCACGTTCTCTTCCTGCAGGCTCAGTTGCTGCAGTCCCAGCAGATCCCGCATGGTCAACAAGTCCCCGCCCGAGGAAGAAAGATTCTTCTTGTGCTTGCGGGCCAGCTCTTTGTCCAGCGCCTCGAACTTGAACTCGCTGAGCAGTGCGGCCCTCTCGGACTCTTCCAGAGTGGCATTGCCATCGGGAATCAGCGGGCACTGCGCGGCGTAGGTGGCGGTGGCTGCGGAGAGAGACAGGGTTGCGAGCAGGATGCGAATCAGGGTTTGGGTGGGTTTTGCGGTCATGTGTCCCTCTTGGAAATGGTTGTGTTATTTAATGATTTAAAACTAATAAGCCAATATTTATTTCTCCAAACTCCTGTTTAAATCAAAGTGCCGTGAGAAATAGAAGCAGAACAATAAAAAATGGAAGAAGATATGCTGCAAGGAACATTATTGCATCGCCATTCTTCCAGAAGAGCTTGTAGCCATGCTCGTACAAGAATGCGAAGAAAACTGCAGTCTGAAATAAATTCCCAATAAGACTGAACTTGGAATTGTATAAGTTAGAAGATATAAGAAGAAATAGCGTGATGTAAAATAATATTGCAAATACCCTAGTCATTATTCCGTAAACCCAGTGATGGAATTAGATTGATTCATGAATAGATAATCGGAAAGCAATCGCTGAAGCAATGAAGGGTTCAAGAGCTATTTGCAATATTAATTAAATCCCATGGGTTCAATTAATCGCCGCCAAATATGCTTTTGGCGTTTGTTGAAAAATGAATAATCAACCCAAAAATTCCAAGAATAGCTCCAATCAAACCAACAACGGCACCGCCTCGCGGCAACCATAAAAAAGCCAGAACACCACCGACGACAGCCGTTAAAACACTATTATCATAGCTAACATTCCATATTCATTTTTGTATATTTTCATCACAATTGATTCTTCGTGCATGTAGTTGAACATGTGCATGTTTGATATCCGATGGATGTTTCTCCATCAAATCGTCTGTGCCTTTACCGTAGAGTAATGCTTCCATCTGCCCTTTCATCACCAGGCAGACCCTGTAATAACGCTGTCGTTGCCCAAAAGGGCCTCATATGTCGCTCTTCCTAATGCTGCTGCATCAGAAGTCGACCCCAGGGAATTTCATATTATTTTCAATATTCAACTTTTACCAATCGGTCCGAAGAGAAAATAAATCTAACATCACCATGCCATATCAAATCATTTTCCATTTTTATTTGAGGATCAATTTCTTTTTTATTTATTGATGCGGTTTTTATCTTATATTTAATCTGCTCCATATCCATTCCTCTCCATTCACGCTCGATGAGCGGAATGACATTATCAATATCTGCGCGCGCTGATTCACACCCTTGATTTGAGTAAGATAATGTTATTGATTTATCGACAACCGAGTATGATAAGTAAATAATCACCAAGATTAGGGCAATTATTAAGATAAATGATTTGTTTATTTTCATGAAATTATTGACCTGCTTTGGCGGCATCTCTTGCCCGTCGTCTTGGGGTAGTTTAGAGCCAATAATTCCTTTTGCATTTGGGTTGTATCTACCGTATTCGAAGTATTGTGTTTTCACTGAAGTGTCATATGTCAACACACCACTATGCCCACCAAGCCATGTGCTTTTTTTACCTTCGGCGTACTCAACCGGATAATCTGGAAAATTAACAACGCACGCTTGCTGTAAGCCTAACGAATCTATCCACCCCGTGGGATTTACAGGGTAGATATAGTGATTATTGCCTCCCATCAACCCAATCGGATCCTGATTGATGTAGCTCCCCACCATCGGCTCGTAATACTGATGCCGGTTGTACTACAGCCCCGTTTCCCTGTCATGGTGCTGCCCCGGCAGCCGGATCGCCTGGTGAATGCCTTGCGGGTTGTACTCCTGCAGCACATTGCCACCAGTAATCCAGCTTTGCGGCCCAGGCCACCTGGCCCCTCTGTTTTTGGGGGCGCTTTATTGGTAGTGGATAGGGATGATCTGCTTGTTATTTGTATTGTGCTTACAGTTAGGATTGCATGCTGCTCGCTAATATAGTATTGAATTTGATGGTATTTTGGTAATTAGTTATCTTCGCAGGTTTCATTTTTAAATTCAGATATTATTCCATCGATTTTTGAAAAAAACCCACCCTCAACCTCTTTTGAACAAGCTTTATCAGATTTGCAATCCATCCAATCTTCTGAAAGACGAGAAACTTCCTTTTTCATTTCGCAAAGTAAAAGATTTTTATTCATAATATGGTTTTTCATATTTGATATGCCATGAATTCCATTGGCTGCTCTTATTGCAATATACTGACTATTTAAGAAATTCATATACTCCATAGTGTATTGATTGTTTTTATAGATACCCAGCCAATATCCTACATAAACTGATATAGCAATGACTGTTGCTTTATATATATATTTTCTCATACAAATATTTTATTGACCAGGCGCTGACAAACCTGGGAGTGGCCCTGACTGCATGACTCTTAGCCTTTGGCTAATGCATTTTTCCCCAACTCCGATCTCGGATGGAGATGGAGGTCTTATCACTCCAACACCTCTAGAGTCCGGGGTAATGATGTCTGAGGGAATTGAAACTTCTTTGGTTTCTTTATTCTCCTGTTTCGTGCAAACAATTGCTTCGTCAGTCCTCTTCTGCATATCATCCTTGCCTGAGAGTTTGTTCATCAATTCTGCAAATGAATCCGTCACATCGGAAACTTTCTGTTTCGTCTGATTCCAGCCTTCAGCAATTTTCCCCGTTGATGTTGGATCTGGCTTTACCGGAGGTTTAGGCTTTTGCCCATAAAAACCACTTTTACCTCTCCCCATCTTATTTAATCCCAGTGGGTCAATCCAATCCACAGGATTTGTTGGGTAGCTGCTCATATTTGCACCTCCAGTCAACCCAATCGGATCCTGATTCACATAACTCCCCACCACCGGATCGTAATACCGATGCCGGTTGTAATACAGCCCCGTTTCCCTGTCGTGGTGCTGCCCCGGCAGCCGGATCGCCTGGTGGATTCCCTGCGGGTTGTACTCCTGCAGCACATTGCCCCAGGGGTCCAGCTTTGCGGCCCAGGCCACCTGGCCGGTTTGGTCCGTCAGCGCCATGGGCGTGCCCAGGTGGTCGCAGTGGTAGTGGTGGATGGCGATGCGGGCGTGCTGTTCTTTTTCCTGTTCCTGCAACTTGGCCTGCATGCCGCTGAGCATGCGGGCCGTGCCCTCGGCCTGTTCGCCCAGCATGGCTTGGGCGCCGGGCGGCAGGCCGTGCTCCAGGGTGTGGCGCAGGTGGCGGGCGGCGTCTTGCTGCATGTCGCGCGGCATGGCACTGAGCATGGTTTGCATGAGGGCCAGGGCCGGCGTGTGGTTGGGGTCCTCCTGGTCGGGCAGGCCTGCGGTGATGGCCTGCACCAGCAAGTGAGGCTCGTCTTGGGGGTCGCCGCTGGCCGTGGTGCTCAGGCGCACCAGGGGGGTGAAGCTGCCCGGTTCGTAGATGGTGTGTTCTATGTGGCGGGTGTCGTCGCCATGCTGCTGGCGTTCGGTGTGGATGAGGCGGTCGCCGTCCCAGCCGTAGTAGTGGGTGCGGGTGGGGTTGCCGTCTGCGCTTTCCACTTGCTGCTTGAGCCTGCGGCCCAGGGCGTCGTAGGTGTAGCGGCTGTGGTGGCGCAGTTGCTCTGCGTTGCCCTGGATCTGGCTGCTGCGCACGGCGATGAGCTGGTGGGCTCCGTCGTAGTGCAGTTGCTGCTGGCTGTGGTCTGCCTGCATTTGCGCGATGCGGTTGCCGCAGGGATCGTAGCGCCAGACGCAGTCTTCAGTGAAGCCGATGCGGTTGTCTTCCCAGCGCTGCACGGGGCCTTGCCGCTGGCCTGCGAGGTGGCCCAGGCCCATGAGGTTGAAGTCGGTTTGCCGCCAGTGGGCGTGGACCTGGGCGGCCCAGTTGTCTTGTGAGTCTGTCTGACCCGTTGCACCGGGTGCTGGCAGGCGGTTGCCGGCAGGGTCGATCTGCCAGCGGGTGGTGATCTGGGGGTCCTGGCTGTCGGTGGCCGCTCTCAGGCGCCCGGCGCTGTCGTAGCCGTAGCGCAGCAGTTGTGCGGCCTGGCCTGGGGCGCCGGCCTGTTCGATGGCGACGAGCTGGCCCAGGCTGTCGTAGTGGTAGCGACGGCCGAGGATCTGGCCTATGAGGGTGTGGACCTGGGCGCCGGTGTCTGTCAGGTCAGTGGGCTGCAGCGCTTGC